>JAEZGR010000263.1 GCA_023437255.1 Pseudomonadota bacterium
GGCTATTACCCCACCGGGCGCCTGCTGGCCATGGCACAGCGCATCTCGCGCGCCGACCCCATTCTCGAAAAGGTGGGCCCCACCCTGAGCGCGCTGCGCGATGCCGTGGCCGAAACTGTGGTACTGGGCAAGCTCGCCCCGAACGGCGAGGTCATCTATCTCGATGTGTTGCCGTCGCCCCATCCCATCAGCTATGTCGCCGATCCCGGCGCCCAACGCCACCTGCACAGCAACTCTCTGGGCAAGGCCCTGCTGTCGCTCATGAGTGCACAGGAACGGCACAAGCTCCTGCACGGCCGCAAGCTCGAACGCTTTAACGAGCGCACCCTGGTCACGCTGGATGCGCTGGAAGCCGACATCGAGCACTCGCGCGAGCGCGGCTGGTTTCAGAATCTGGGGGAATCGATGACGGACGTCGGCGCGCTGGCCTGGCCGCTGACCATGAGCGGTGGGGAATATGCGGTGTCGATTGCCGGCCCGCTCTACCGCATCGAGCCTAATCTGGAACGCCTTGCCCAGCAGCTGCGCATGGCGTGTCGGGTCATGGAGCAGCGCCAGTAAGGCGCTACTTCTCTTTGTAAAGGGCGAGCCTCAGTACGACTTGGGCAGGCCCAACACCTTCTCGGCAATGAAGCACATGATGAGCTGCGGGCTCACCGGAGCCAGCCGCGGAATGAAGCACTCGCGCAGATAACGCTCAACGTGGTATTCACGTGCATAGCCCATGCCGCCAAGGGTCTGCACAGCCACCTGGCACGCATTGAATGCGGCCTCTGCACCGAGGTACTTGGCACTGTTGGCAAACGGCCCGCAGGACTCACCCGCGTCGTACAAGGCGGCAGCCTTCTGCACCATGAGGTCGGCCGCCTCGAGCTGCATCCAGGCCTGTGCCAGCGGATGCTGGATGCCCTGGTTCTGACCGATGGGGCGGCCGAACACCGTACGATCACGGGCATACTCCGTGGCCTTGGCGATGGCGGCATGGCCCAGGCCCACGGCCTCCGATGCAATCAGGATCCGCTCGGGGTTCAGGCCGTGCAAAATATATTCAAAACCGCGGCCTTCCTCACCGATGCGGTCTTCGACCGGAATCTCGAGACCATCGATGAAGAGCATGTTGGAATCAACCGCCTTGCGACCCATTTTTTCGATCTCCCGCACCTCGACCTTGCTGCGATCAAGGTCGGTATAGAAGAGCGACAGGCCCTGCGTCGGCTTCTTCACTTCGGAAAGCGGCGTGGTGCGCGCCAGCAGCAGCATCTTGTCGGCCACCTGCGCGGTGGATATCCAGATCTTGCGGCCGTGCACCACATAGTGATCGCCCTTGAGCTGGGCGCGGGTCGTGAGCTTGGTCGTATCGAGGCCGGCGTCTGGCTCGGTGACCGCGAAGCAGGCCTTCTGCTCGCCGGCGATCAGCGGCGGCAGCGCGCGCTGGCGCTGCTCATCGTTGCCGAACACCACCACCGGATTCAGACCGAAAATGTTCATGTGCACGGCGGAAGCGCCTGTGAACCCCGCCCCGGAGCGCGAGATGGTGTGCATCATGAGGGCCGCCTCGGTCATGCCCAGGCCCGCACCCCCATATTCTTCGGGCATGGCGATGCCCAGCCAGCCGGCCTGCGCCAGGTCCCGGTGAAAGTCGTGGGGGAATTCCCCGTCGCGGTCACGCGCCAGCCAATACTCGTCGTCGTAGCGGCTGCAAAGGTCTTCGATGCCGGCCACCAGGGCCTTGTGTTCTTCCGAGCGTATGAAACTCATTTGATGTCCTCAGGCTTCTTGCGCGGCTCGACATTGGAGAACCGCGGGCGGATGTCGTCTTCCGAATAGCCGGCTTCCGCCAGCACCTCGGCAGTGTGCTCGCCCAGCCTCGGCGCATGGCGCCGGATGTCGGTGGGCGTACGCGAATAACTGCCCACAGGCCCTGGAGAGCGGATCGCGCCCTCGCTGGGGTGCTGCAGCTGCCGGACCATCTCGACCGCCTTGATGTGCGGATCGTCGATCAGGTCTTCCACGCTGTAGAGCGGTGCGGCCGGAATGTCGGCGGCGCCGAACTGTTCCAGCCAGTAAGCCGACGAGCGGGTGGCGATGACATCGGACACCAGTCGATAGGCGGCATCGATGTTCTGCGCGCGCGCCGTATGCGACGCGAAACGCGGGTCTTGCTTGAGTTCGGGTTGACCGATCAGATCGAAGAACCGGCCCCAATGCTTGTCGTTGTAGATGAGCACACTGATGTGACCATCAGACGTCGCATAGGGCCGACGATGCGATACCAGGAGCCGGGCGTAGCCGGTCTCGCCTGCAACGGGCTCGAAGGTGTGGCCGCCGAGATGGTCGCCCAGCACCAGCTGCGTCATGGCTTCGAACATCGGCACCTCGATCGACTGCCCCTTGCCCGACTGACGGGCTTCGATCACGCCTGCAAGCATGGCAATGGCGACATGCATGCCCACCGCACGGTCGGCCAGCGTGAGCGGCGCGTAGCGCGGCACGTCGCCGGAGTTGCGCTGGTAGAGCGACGGCAACCCCGTCATGCCCTGAATCAGGTCATCGTAGGCGGGCCGGCCCGCATAGGGCCCGGCATTGCCGAAGCCGTAAGCCCCCACATACACAATGGCGGGGTTGACCGCCGCAACGCTGTCGTAGTCGAGGCCCAGCCGCGCCATGGCCTGTGGCCGCGTGTTGTACAGCAGCACATCGGCACCCTCGGCCAGGCGCAGGCAGGCCTCGCGACCCGCTTCGGTCTTCAGGTCGAGCACGACCGAGCGCTTGTTGCGGTTCAGATGCAGATACAGGGCACCCATGCCCGGATTGCGCATGGGCCCCACCGCGCGCATGTTGTCCCCCGAAGGGGGCTCGACCTTGACCACGTCGGCACCCAAGTCACCGAGGATTTGCGTGGCATACGGCCCCATGACAACCGCACTCAGATCGAGAATGCGGATGCCCGCCAGCGGGCCGCCCTGCCGTGTTGCAGACGATTCAGCCATGATGCTTCCGGTTATTGCGGCTCGAGATTGGCCTCGCGGATCCACTTGCCCCAGAGTTCATACTGCTCGGCCACGAATGCCGCGAAGTCTTCGGGCGTGCCGCTGAAGGCGTCGAAGCCCAGCTCTGCAAGGCGCGCCTTGGTTTCCGGGTTGTTGACGATCTTGTTGATGGCCGCGTTCAGCGTCTTGACGATTTCGGGGTCCATGCCTGCGGGGCCGAAGTAACCGTTCCAGGAGTTGATGTCGAAGTCGGGCACACCGGCCTCTTCCATGGAAGGCAGATCAGGCAGCAGCGCGCTTCGCTCTGCAGTCGACACGGCCATGGCATGCACACGACCGGAATTCACGAAGGGCGTGCCGGAGGTCAGGTCTGTGAACATGAAGTCGACTTCGCCCGAGACGAGATCGGTCAGCGCCTGCGGCGTGCCCTTGTACGGAACATGCAGCATGTCGGTGTTCGTGGCGACGGCCAGGCGACCGCCGGCCACGATGCCCGTGCTGTTGCCCGTGGCATAGGCGATGGCGCCGGGCTTCGCACGTGCGTGCTCAATCAGTTCCTTCACGGTCTTGAAGGGCCGCTGGGGGTTGGTGACCAGAATGAACGGCAGGTTGCCACCGCGGGCGATCGGCGTGAAGTCCTTGATGGGATCGTAGCTGACGTTCTTCATGAGCCACGGCGCGGCCGAATGCGACGTGTTGGTGGTGACGAACAGCGTGTAGCCATCGGGCTTGGCACGTGCCACGTAGTTGGCGGCGATCGTGGCGTTGGCACCCGGCTTGTTCTCTACCACGATAGGCTGGCCCAGTTCCTTGCTGAGTTCTTCCGCGAAGATCCGACCGACCGAGTCGGTGCCGGAACCTGCCGGGAAGGGCACGACCAGCGTGATGGGCTTTTCGGGGTAGGCGGCCTGTACGGCAGCAGGCGCGACGGCCAGCGCAGCCACGCCGGCGACCAGTGCAAGGCCGAACCCGGCAAATGTACGGCGTGACTGTTTGAAATTTTCCATGATTGTCTCCTTGAACTGTACCGACTCAGCGTACGACGCGGTCGGGATTCTCTTCGTACGGCGGTGAGTAGATGACCAGGAGACGCGCCGGCGTTTCGCTGGTGACGGTGAAGATGTGCATCTTGTCGGCGGGGAAGAAACAGCAATCGCCCGCTTCCATGACACCGCGCTCGCCTTCGAGCTCGACTTCAGCAGTGCCTTCCAACAGGTAAACAACCTGTTCGATGCCCGGATGGGCGTGAGGCAGTGCGCCCTTGCCCTTCTCGATGGTGCCGGTCAGCACTTCGAGGTGGCGCGAGCCTACCGTTTCGGGGGAAATGAGGCGCCGGTTCACGGTGCCGCTGTGATTGGCGGGGGAGTAACCGGCAACTTCCGATTCCCTGACGATCCAGGCGGGTCTGGACATGAAAGGCTCCTTTTAGAGTTTCACACTTATGAAAATAAGTTTACCAGTGTGAAGTTTACATGCAAATACTCCATTCCCGTGCACAGCAGGTGATTCGCCCCCCGCAGGGGCCTCCAAGCGCCCCAGGGCTCTGATCGCGAGCCTAGGGATATTCCCGATATAATCGTCCTTTCGGCCGGCGTATTGCCGCCCCTTCGTCCTGCCTGCCGCAAGCCGGCGTCCCTGACTTCCTTTTGTGCTTCGCACGTTTGAATCAATGAAGAAACTCACTGGCATTCTCCTGGCATCCGCTACTGTCCTGCTGACCGCCTGCGGCCCGAGCAACGACACCAAGACCGCGGAAGCGCCCGCACCGGCCGCCGCCGAAACTCGCAAGATCGTGGTCGGGCTCGACGACAACTTCCCGCCCATGGGATTCCGCGACGAAAAGAATGAACTGGTCGGTTTCGATATCGACCTGGCCCGCGAAGCCACCAAGCGCCTGGGCATCGACGTCGAGTTCAAGGCGATCGACTGGAGTGCCAAGGAAGCCGAACTGAACGGCAAGCGCGTCGACGTCCTGTGGAACGGCCTCACGATCACCGAAGAGCGCAAGAAGAACATCAACTTCACCAAGCCCTACATGGCCAACGACCAGATCATCGTGGTCGCCGCCGGCTCCAACGTACAGAACAAGGCCGACCTGGCCGGTCTGGTGGTCGGTGCCCAGGAAGGCAGCAGCGCCGTTGACGCCATCAAGAAAGAAGCGCAGGTGTTCGACAGCTTCAAGGAGCTCAAGACCTTCGGCGACAACGTAACCGCCCTGCTCGACCTCTCGGCTGGCCGTCTCGACGCCGTGGTGCTCGACGAAGTCGTGGGTCGCTACCTGGCCGAGAAGCGCGCCGGCGAATACCGCGTGCTTGAAGAGAACTTCGGCAGCGAAGACTACGGCGTGGGTGTGCGCCTCGACGATGACGAACTGCGTGCCCAACTCGACAAGACGCTCGACGAAATGAAACAAGACGGTACCGCCACCCGCATCGCTCAACAGTGGTTCGGCGCCGACGTCATCAAGTAAACACTGCCGATCCCGGGCGATCCAGGCCTCCGCATGGACTACGTTCTTTCTCTGATCGGGCCGATGGCGGATGGGGCGAAAGTCACGCTTTCGCTCTTCTTCATCACCCTCGTCCTGTCAGTCCCGCTGGGGCTGGTGCTCGCCCTGGCGCGCATTTCCAAATGGCACACCCTGAGCACGGCGGTGAACGGCTATATCTGGCTGATGCGCGGCACGCCGCTCATGCTGCAGCTGCTGTTCGTGTATTTCGCCCTGCCCTTCGTGCCGGTCATCGGCATCCGTCTGCCCGACTTTCCCGCGGCCGTGGTGGCCTTCGCGCTCAATTATGCGGCCTACTTCGCCGAGATCTTCCGGGCTGGCATCCAGTCAGTGGATCGCGGCCAGTACGAAGGCAGCAAGGTGCTGGGCCTCACTTATCTGCAGACGCTGCGCCGCATCGTGCTGCCGCAAATGGTGCGCCGCGTGCTGCCGCCGATGAGCAATGAAACCATTACCCTGGTGAAGGACACCTCGCTCATCTATGTCCTTGCTCTGAACGATATTCTGCGCACCGCGCGCGGCATCGTGCAGCGCGACTTCACCACCACCCCCTTCCTGGTGGCGGCGGTGTTCTATCTGCTCATGACGCTGGTGCTCACCTGGTTCTTCCAGCGCATGGAAAAACGCTATGCCCGATTCGACGAATAGCCCCGGCGCCCAGAGCGATGATCGCGAGATCATGATCGAAGCCAGCGACATCACCAAGTCCTTCAACGGCGTGCAGGTGCTGCGCGGTGTGTCGCTCACCCTGCGCAAGGGTGAGGTGGTGGCCGTCATCGGCCCCTCGGGTTCCGGCAAAAGCACGTTTCTGCGCTGCCTCAATCACCTCGAGATCATCGACGGCGGCAGCATCGAGATCGAAGGCGAAGCGCTCGCCAGCGCCACGCCCGACGGCCCGAGCAAGTACGCTTCCGATGCCGACGTGCGCCGCTTCTGCCGGAAGATGGGCATGGTGTTTCAGTCCTTCAATCTCTTCCCCCACATGACGGTGCTCGAGAACATCATCGAAGCGCCCATGACGGTGAAGCGTCTGTCTCGCAGCGAGGCCGTCGCCAAGGCCGAGATCCTGCTCCAGAAGGTCGGTCTGCAGGCCAAGCGCGACAACTATCCGGGCCGCCTCTCGGGCGGTCAGAAGCAGCGGGTCGCCATCGCGCGCGCCCTGGCCATGGAACCGGATATCATGCTGTTTGACGAACCCACTTCGGCGCTGGACCCCGAGCTCACGGTGGAAGTGCTGCGCACCATGCGCCATCTCGCCGAAGAACACATGACGATGCTGGTCGTCACGCACGAAATGGGCTTTGCCCGCGAGGTCGCCCACCGCGTCATCTTCATGGATGACGGCCGCATTGTTGAATCGGCCGGCTCGGCACAATTCTTCAGCGCACCGCAACACGAACGCACCCGCGCCTTCCTGGGCCAGATGCTCTGAGCTGATCGGCGCGCCGACCAGGCGAGCCACAATTCGCACTTTTTGCGGCACAGACCATCTCGGGCATACTGATCGCTTGCCAAAGCGCAGACCGATCACGGGCCCACGACATGTCCACTCCCGCAGCTGAACCGACTTCATCAAAGGCGGGCGCCGCCCTGACGGCCTCCGTCGCTACCGACGCCAAGCGCCGCCGCCTGCGCACTGCGCGCCGGCGCGCCACCGGCCTGCTGATTCTGTTCGCGATCGTGTATGTGCTGGCCACGCACTACGGCGACCTGCACGCATCGCTGGCCTGGGTGGCCGCGTTTTCCGAGGCCGCCATGGTCGGCGCACTGGCCGACTGGTACGCCGTGGTCGCCCTCTTCAGGCATCCGCTGGGCCTGCGGCGCATGCCGCATACCGCCATCATTCCCCGCAACAAAGATCGCATCGCCGACAACCTGGGGGAATTCGTGCAGGGCGAGTTCTTTTCGCGTGAGCGCATTGTTGCGGTGATCGATGCCGTGGATCCGGCGCGGCGCGCTGCCACCTGGCTGCGCACACCCGCCAATGCGGGGCGGGTGGCGGCATGGCTGCGCGCCGGCGTGCGCAATGCGGGCGGTCTGCTCAATGAAAACGAAGTCCGCGCCTACCTGCAGCGCGCCGTGTCACACCACATCATGGCCACCGACCTGGCCGCCCTGGCCGGGCGCATTCTCGCCAGCCTCACCCGCAGCGGCCGCCATCACGACGTGCTGAATCTTCTGCTGCGCTATACCGCCGGCCAGCTGCGCCGCCCCGAACTGCAGCAGACCCTGAACAGCCTGTTCGCCGAAAAGCTGCCCCTGTATTTCCCCCGGCTCAAACACTGGGCCGGCGCCAAGGGGGGCGAGTTCACGGCCCGAACCCTGGCAGAGCTGCTGGAAGAGGTCGAGCAAACGCCCGATCATGCGCTGCGAGGCCACTTCGAGACTTGGCTGCAGGAGTTCACCCACAAACTGCAGCATGACCCCGACTACCGCTGGCGCCTCGAGGAGCTGGCACGCAAGGTCGCACGGCACCCTGCGTTGCACCGCTATGTCGACGAAGTGTGGGCCGAGTGGCGCACGGCTGCGTTCAGCGATCTGCATGCCGAAGATTCGCGCTTCGAGGCATTCCTGGCACGCCAGGTGTTGCGATTCGGTGAGGTGCTCGAAAACGACGAGGCAATGCGGGCCTGGGTGAACGAACGCGCCCGCCGCTACGCGCCGCAACTGGTGGAGCGACACCGCGCCCGCCTGGGCCGCTTCATCGCCGACAAGATGAAGGAGTGGAACGAGACCGAGCTTGTCGAAAAGCTGGAACTGAACATCGGTGCCGACCTGCAATATATCCGTATCAACGGGGCATTGGTCGGCGGCGCAGTAGGGCTGCTGATACACGCCGTCTCGCGCTACCTGTGAACGATCCGCATGGGTAGCCCGACACGCCGGCTTACCATCGAGTGAGGCAATGGGCGCACGCCGCGCCCTGCCTCACAGACCACCCCCGCTCTGGCGCAACGCCGCGATCTCGCCCTCGACTTCATCGAAGGTGGACTGGATCGCGGCGTCGGGTTCTCTGTCGGCAAGACTCACGACGTAGATGGCAAGGGTGGCCAGCACAAAGCCCGGCACGATCTCATACAGATCGAACCACCCGAACTGCTTCCACACCAGTACGGTTACCGCACCCACGATCATGCCGGCCAACGCGCCGCGCAGCGTCATGCGTCGCCACAGCAGCGACAGAATCACAACTGGACCGAAGGCAGCCCCAAAGCCTGCCCAGGCATAACTCACCATGCCCAGCACCCGGCTTTCGGGATCGGAAGCCAGCAGAATCGCAATGACGGCAATGGCGAACACCATGGCCCGACCGAACCACACCAGCTCGCGCTGGCTCGCCTCTTTGCGCAGAAAGGTCTTGTAGATGTCCTGCGTCAGGGAACTGGAGCAGACCAGCAGTTGCGCCGACAGCGTACTCATGATGGCGGCCAGCACCGCTGCCAGCAGCATGCCGGCAATCCAGGGCCAGAACAGGATCAGCGACAGCTCGATGAAGACACGTTCCGAATTCGCGTTCACCCCGGCAGCCTGTTCAGGGTTGGCGGCGAAGTAGGCGATGCCGAAGAAACCCACGGCGACCGCCCCCGCCAGACACAGGACCATCCAGGTCATGCCGATGCGGCGTGCCCCGGGGATTGCATGTACCGACTCGGCGGCCATGAAGCGCACCAGAATATGCGGCTGACCGAAGTAGCCCAATCCCCAGGCCAGCAGTGAGATGATCGCGATGACGTTCAGGTTGCCGAACCAGTCGAGGTTCGCCGGATCGACCGCCGCCACCGCGTCAAGGCTGGGGCCCGGTCCGCCCAGCGAAAGGATCACCATGATCGGTGCCAGCACCAGCGCCACGAACATCAGCGAGGCCTGTATGGTGTCGGTCCAGCTCACGGCCAGGAAACCGCCGATGAATACATACGCCATCGTGCAGAAGGCGCCCAGCCACATCGCCCAGGTATAAGACAGGCCGAACATGCTCTCGAAGAGCCGGGCCCCGGCCACCACGCCCGACGCTGCATAAAGCGTGAAGAAGATCAGAATCACCACTGCGGAGACCACGCGCAATACGTTGCGCCGATCATTGAAGCGGTTGGAGAAAAAGTCGGGCAGGGTCAGGGCGTCGCCGGATTTTTCTGTATACACCCGCAAGCGCGCGGCCACGAAACGCCAGTTCAGATAGGCACCGATGATCAGGCCAATGGCGATCCACGATTCGGAAAGCCCGGCGAGATACACCGCCCCGGGCAGGCCCATGAGCAACCAGCCGCTCATGTCGGAGGCCCCTGCGGCCAGCGCCGTCACGAAGCTGCCGAGGCGTCGACCGCCCAGAATGTAATCAGACAGATCATGGGTAGACCGGTAACCGAGCCAGCCGATCAGCAGCATGCCCGCAATATAGATACCGAACATCACAACGATCGGAGTGCCTACGATCTGCATGGGTGCTCTCCCCGAGATGGCTTAGGTCTCAAGCAATTAGACTACTGCGCTCTCCCGGCGACCGCGGTAAAGTTGCAACAAGTCACAACCGGCCGCCGAAGCGGCACGCAACAGGAGAAGCAGTTCAAATGAGTGAACGGAAAATTGCGCTGGTCACGGGTGCCGGCTCCGGCATTGGCAAGCACGTCGCCCTGGCTCTGATGAAAGAAGGCTACGACCTTGCTCTGGCCGGGCGCCGCATCGACGCACTCGAGGCCACCGCCCACGCGGGCCAGCAATTTGGGGGCCGCTGCCTGGTGCAGTCGACCGATGTGGGCGATCCACAAAGCGTCGACCACCTCTTTCAGCGCATACAGAGTGAGTTCGGCCGGCTGGATCTCCTCTTCAACAATGCCGGCATCTTCACCAAGCCCGCCAGCATCGAAGATATCCCCTACGAAAGCTGGAAGGAAGCACTCGACGTCAACCTGACCGGGTACTTCCTGTGCACCCAGGGCGCATTCCGGCTGATGAAGTCGCAGCAGCCCCGCGGTGGGCGCATCATCAACAACGGTTCGATCTCTGCGCACGCCCCCCGCCCGCAGGCCACCTGCTACACCACCACCAAGCACGCCGTGACCGGGCTCACCAAGGCCACGTCCCTCGACGGGCGGGCCTACGACATCGCCTGCGGTCAGATCGACATCGGCAACGCGGCCAGCGACATGACCGATGTCATGCGCCGCGGCGTGATGCAGGCCGATGGCAGCGTTCGCCCTGAGCCACTCATGGACGTCGAGCATGTCGGCCGCGCAGTGGTCTACATGGCAGGCCTGCCTCTCGACGCCAACGTACAGTTCATGACCGTCATGGCCACGAACATGCCCTTCATCGGCCGCGGCTGAAGCAACCGCCCCCGCGGAGCCGGCCGCGGCTGAAGCAACCGCCCCCGCGGAGCCGGGCGCGGCTCCGCCTCATCGCTCCGGGTTTACCCCTAAAAATTCTCTGTTAGCTGCTACACTTACGCCCTTTTGCGGCGCCTTCATGGCGCCGTTCCCGTATTTCCAGAAAGGAGCGTTTGCATGGCCAGCACCATGGCAATCATCGTCTCCCTGATCCTGCTGATGTATCTGGCGTATCGGGGAATCACCGTACTGCTGCTCGCACCCCTGATGGCGGCGCTCGCAGTCCTGCTCTCGGGCGAGATCGGGCTATACCTGCCCATCTACACCGATACGTTCATGAAGGCGCTGGGCGGCTATGTCATTCAGTTCCTGCCGATTTTCCTGCTGGGTGCGCTGTTCGGCCGGCTGATGGCGGATTCCGGCGCGGCCCACACCATTTCCCGGTGGATTGTCGACAAGCTGGGCGAGAAACACGCCATTGTCACCGTGGTCCTGGCCTGCGCCGTTCTCACCTACGGCGGCGTGTCGCTGTTCGTGGTGGCGTTCGCCATCTACCCGATTGCGCGCGATCTCTTCCAGGCCGCCGATATTCCCAAACGGCTGATTCCCGCCACCATTGCGCTGGGCTCCTTCACCTTCACAATGACCGCGCTGCCGGGCACGCCTTCCATCCAGAACGCGATCCCGATTCCCTACTACGGTACGAACGTCTTTGCGGCGCCGGGTCTGGGGATCATTGCCGCCATCATCATGCTGACCCTGGGCCTCTGGTGGTTGCATCGCCGCGCCCGGCAGGCGCACGCAGCCGGTGAAGGCTACGGCATTCACATCGAGAATGACGACACGACCGCCGCGGGCGAAGAACCCGAGAGCGCAACCTCGCACATGCCGCTGACATTGGCCGTGCTGCCGCTCATTCTCGTGGTGGGCGTCAACGCCCTCTTCACGTATGGCATCTTCCCGAACATGGACACGAGTGCCATGACGGAGCGCTTCCCCCAGCTGGACCCATCGCGCATCACCGGCTTGTGGGCACTCATTCTTGCGCTGGTCATCGCCTGCACCACGCTGGTGGTTTCACGGCTGGGCCATTGGTCCAATCTGCGGGCAACGGTGAACAAGGGCGTCTTCGGCTTCATGCTGCCGCTGTTCAACACGGCCTCCGAGGTCGGTTACGGCGCCGTGATTGCCGGGCTGGCAGGCTTCGCGATCATTCGCGACGCCGTTCTCAACGTCACGCCCCATAACCCTCTGATTTCCGAAGCGATCGCCATGAACGTGCTGGCCGGGATCACTGGATCGTCGTCGGGCGGTCTCAGTATTGCGCTGCAGACGCTCGGCCCTGACTATCTGCGCATGGCCCTCGAAGCGGGCATCAGCCCCGAATTGCTGCACCGCGTTGCCGTGTTGGCCGCCGGTGGCTTCGATACGCTGCCACACTGTGGAGCGATCATCACGCTGCTCTCGATCTGCCGCCTCACGCACCGCCAGTCCTACCTGAATATCGCGGCCGTCACCATGGGCGGGCCGTTCGTTGCACAGGTTGTCGTGATTGCGCTGGGCACCTGGTTCGGCAGCTTCTGACCCTTTCTTCACCTCGTCGGCAGACTTCTTCAGGCGTCTGCCGACGACGGCCTCCCGCGTT
>JAEZGR010000372.1 GCA_023437255.1 Pseudomonadota bacterium
CCTCAGCCGTCACGCGGGCAAGTCGCTGCGCTTTACCATCGGCCCGCTGCGCGCGGGCTTCAGCATTCAGGCCTCCGGCCAGTTGCGCGCCTGCGATCCCGCCGTCGTGCCCGACGTGTCGCTCACCCTGGGTGCCGAGCATCTGAACGAGCTGCCCGGCATATTGCGCAGTCGCGATCTTGCCGCCATTACCGAAAAGCTCCATGTTCAGGGCGACGCCGCCCTGGCCACGCTGGTTTCCGAACTCGCCCGCGACCTGCGCTGGGACATCGAGGAAGACCTGGCCCGCGTTTTCGGAGACATCATGGGTCCGGCCCTGCTGAGGGGCGGCCGCGCCGCGGTCGATCTCGCGCAATCCGCCGCCCAGCGTGCGGCCGGCAATGTGGCTGAGTACCTCGGCGAGGAGAGCCGCCTCATGGCCACCCGACCGGCGCTCGAAACCTTTGCGGCAGAGTGTGCCGCCATGCTGCAGCGGCTCAACGCGCTCGAGCAGCGTGTCGGGGGTCTGCACAGTGCCCAGGCCGGCCTGCACACGCCCGGTGCTGCCGCCCGTTCGGCTGCATCGGCCGGTGCCCCGCAACCGCGTCGCGGGGGAGCCTGAGCATGTTCCCCTTCTTCAGGCTGTGCTACATCATCCTGGTTGCGCTGCGCTATCGCCTCGATGAGCTCGTTCTGTCGGGTATCCGGCACCCCGTGGCCTATGGCCTGCTCAAGGTGCTGCGCTTCGGGCGGCCGCCGCGCATGGCGCGTGGCGAACGGCTGCGGCGCGCACTCGAATCGCTGGGTCCCATCTTCGTCAAGTTCGGTCAGGTGCTCTCCACCCGCCGCGGCCTGATCCCGCTGGATATCGCCATTGAGCTGGCGCTTCTGCAAGACCGGGTCCCTCCTTTCCCGTCGGCGCAGGCGGCCGCGATCATCGAAACGGCGCTGGGCGCTTCGCCACACACCCTGTTCCGTCATTTTGAAGCCGATCCTGTGGCGTCCGCCTCGATCGCGCAGGTGCATCGGGCCGTTCTGCACGATGGCCGCGAGGTGGCCGTCAAGGTCTTGCGCCCGGGCATGCGCGATGTGCTTGAAAAAGACCTGGCGCTCATGCGTATCGTGGCGGGCATGGTCGAGCGCCTGTCGCTCGACGCCCGGCGGCTCAAGCCGCGTCAGGTGGTCGCCGAGTTCCATACGTATCTGCACGATGAGCTCGACCTGATCCGCGAAGCTGCCAACTGCAGCCAGCTGCGCCGCAACTTCAGCGAAGAAAGCGGCCGCGAGGGCCTGCTGATGGTGCCGGAGGTGATCTGGGAATACTGCGCCACCACGGTCTTCACGATGGAATGGATGCGCGGCATTCCGGTCAGCCATATCGACCGGCTGACCCAGGCCGGTGTCGACACCAAGGCCCTGGCACGCACCGGGGTCGAGATCTTCTTCACCCAGGTGTTCACCGACGGCTTCTTCCATGCCGACATGCACCCGGGCAATATCTATGTGTCCGACGACCCGGCCACGCTGGGGCGTTATATCGCGCTCGATTTCGGCATCGTGGGCACGTTGTCGGAGTTCGACAAGAACTACCTCGCCCAGAACTTCCTGGCCTTCTTCCGTCGCGATTACCGGCGCGTGGCCCAGTTGCACATCGAGTCGGGCTGGGCCCCCGCCACCACGCGCGAAGAAGAGCTCGAAGGTGCGGTTCGTGCCGTGTGCGAGCCCTACTTCGACCGGCCGCTTTCCGAAATCTCGCTGGGGCAGGTGCTGTTGCGTCTCTTCCAGACCTCGCGCCGCTTCAACGTCGAGATCCAGCCGCAGCTGGTGCTGCTGCAGAAGACGCTGCTGAACGTCGAAGGCATGGGCCGCGAGCTCGATCCGGGGCTCGACCTCTGGCAGACCGCCAAGCCTTACCTGGAACGCTGGATGCACGAGCGGGTGGGCCTGCCCGGCCTGAAGCGCCAACTCGACAAGGAAGCCACTCAGTGGGCGCAGCTGCTGCCGCAGATGCCCCGCCTCATGCATGCCCGGCTCAGCGAACCCGATGTGGGCCCCGCACTGTTTCTTGAGCTGCAGCGCCTGAACAAGGCGCAGCGGCAGGGCAATCGCCTGCTGGCGGCGCTGGTGGCCGTGCTGGCCGTGGGCGTGGCGGCCGGCGTGATGTTCATGGTGCAGCAATGACCGCAAGATTTGAAGCAAAGATTCTTCAACCCGAAACCGTGCGCCTGCAGCTGCTCGACGGCACGCTCGCCCGGCCTCTGGTGTTCACCAATGGGGTGTTCGATATCCTGCATCGGGGGCACGCCACCTACCTCGACGCTGCTGCCCGCCTGGGCGCCACGCTGGTGGTCGCACTGAACACCGACGCCTCGGTGCGCCGCCTTGGCAAGGGCGACGAGCGCCCGCTCAACGTGCTGGCCGATCGCATGGCCATGGTGGCCGCGCTCGGCTGCGTTGATGCCGTGACCTGGTTCGACGAAGACACGCCGCAGGCGCTCATTGAGCTGCTCAAGCCAGAACTGATCGTGAAGGGCGGCGACTACGACATGGAAAAACTGCCCGAAACGGCCGCCGTGCGCAGCTGGGGCGGTGATGCCGTGGCGATTCCGTTTGAGTTCGAGCGTTCGACTACTGGCCTGGTGAAGAGGATTCGGGCGCAGTCAGAAGGGCGTTGATGGCCGCCAGGTCGGATTCCTGAAGGATGCCTGCCGCAGCCTTGAGCTGCAGCCCGTGCATGAGCGTGTCGTAGCGCGCGCGGGCGAGTGCCCGTTGCGTGACATAGAGCTGCTGCTCGGCGTTGAGCACGTCGATATTCACGCGCACACCGATCTCGTAGCCGGTGCGGTTGGCCTCGAGGGCCGCCTGGCTGGAGCGTTCGGCGGCCTGCAATGCCTTGACCTGGGCCAGCCCCGACACCACCCCCTTGAAATGCCGCTGGGCGGCCTGCACGGATTCGCGCCGCGCATTTTCGAGGCGTGCGCGGGCTTCTTGCAGGCGAGAGGTGTATTCGCGCACCCGCGATGAAATGCCGCCGCCCGCATACAGGGGAATCGAAAGCTGCACGCCGACCGTGCTGTCGAGCGAACGCGGACCGCTGCGGTAGCCACCCGTGCCGAAGTCGGAGGCGCTGCCGGTGCGGGCCACGAAATCGACCGTGGGCGCGTGTTCGCCCCGCGCGATATCGATCTGTTTCTGGGCGATGCGGGTCTGCAATTCTGCGTCGGTCACGAGCAGGCCGGCGTGCGAGGCCTGGTCGGTCCAGTCGTCGAGGCGGGCCGGCTGGGGCGCCGGCAGTTCGGCCTCGCGCGAGAGCTGGGCGAGGGTGCCGGGGCGTTCGGAAATGATGCGCGCCAGGGCGTCTTCGGCCAGCTGCAGCTCGTTGCGCAGGTTGATCTCGCTGGCCATGACCAGATCGAGCCTGGCCCGGGCCTCGTGCGCGTCTGTGATGGTGGTGGCGCCCAGTTCGAAGCCCTGCTGCGCGGCACGCAGCTGCGTCTCGATGGCGGCCTTTTCGCTCATGAGGGCACGCAGGCTGTCTTGCACTGCCAGGACGTCGAAATAGGCCTGCGCGGTGCGCAGCAGCAGATCCTGGTAGGCGACCCGGTGGGCCACGTCGGCCTGGCTCACTTCAAACTCGGCGCGCTTGACCGTATTCCAGGCGGGCAGGTTGAAGAGGGGTTGGATCAGCGCCAGCGACCACTGGGCATGGGTGTCGGAATCGCCCCCTGACAGCGTGCGGGCGCGGCGGGTGTCGTCGGCATCGGCTGACGCCTGTGCGGACACATAGGGCAGCAGCCCGGCGCGCGCCTGTGGCAGGCGCTCCTGGCCGGCCGTGCGCGCGTAGCCGCTGGCGGCATAGATGGGGTCGCGTTCGAGCGCGAGCTGCCAGACTTCGAGCAGGTCGCGGGCGTTCGCAACCGAAACGCTCGCCATGAAGGCGAGCGCGGAAAGCAGGGTGCTACGCCAGCGCAACGACCTCATTCAGAATTTGAATTGCGAAACGCTGACGCCGCGCAGGGGCTTGATGAGCGTGTCGAACAGGGGCGTGGTTTCGAAGCTGGCCGCGCTGTCGCGAGTGATGCGGTAGGCGGTCATGACCGGCGCCTGGCCCACGACGACAACGAGGCGGCCGCCGACGCGAAGCTGGTACTTGAGGGCGTCGGGGACGGTGGGTACTGAGCCGGTGACCAGGATGGCGTCGTATTCGGTGGTGCCCCAGCCCGCGTGGGCGTCGCCCGTTTCGACCGTGACGTTCGTGACCTGATTGCGGGCCAGGTTCTCGGCCCCGAACGCGGCCAGACGGCTGTCGACTTCGACCGAGGTGACCTGCTGGGCAAGGCGCGCGAGCAATGCAGCCTGGTAGCCGGAGCCGGTGCCGATTTCAAGGACACAGTCGGTGGGTTTCAGGCGCAGTTCTTGTGCGAAGCGGGCTTCGATCTTGGGCGTGAGCATGGTTTCACGCGTGTCGACCGAGTTGATGATGAGCGGCAGCTCGACGTCGGAAAAGGCCAGCCCTTGCATGGGCGCAGGCACGAAGCGTTCGCGGGGAACGTCGAAGAGCGCCTGCAGGACCCGTTCATCGCTGACATCCCACGGGCGGATCTGCTGCTCCACCATATTGAAGCGGGCATGTTCGAGTTCGGAAAGTGCAGTGGCGTTCATGATCTTATTTTGTAAGTCGAATCTTCCTACTATAGCCGATTTGCCCCGTTCCACAAGGCGTGAAAGTGGTGCACCGGCCCATGGCCGAAACCGACTTCCAGATCGCCCGAGCGGCGGATTGCTTCGACCAGGTAGGCCTTGGCGCGGCGCGCGGCCTCAGGCACGGTCGCGCACTGCGGCAGCAGCGCGGCGAGCGCGGCCGACAGGGTGCAGCCGGTGCCGTGCGTGTTCTTGGTGGGAATGCGGGTGCCGGGCAGTTCGATCATCTGATCGCCGTCGTGCAGCACGTCGACCGTGTCGTTGCCGGGCAGATGGCCGCCCTTCAGGAATACCCAGCGCTGGCCGTCGTCGGCCAGCTGGCGGCGCAGGCGCTCGGCCACACGGCGCATTTCCTTGAGCGTTTCCACGGGCCGGCTCTGGAGCAGCACGCCGGCTTCGGGCAGATTGGGGGTGATCATGGTGGCCTGCGGAAGCAGGCTGTCGCGCAGCTCGTCGATGGCATCGCGCTCGAGCAGGGCGTCGCCACTCTTGGCGATCATGACCGGGTCGAGCACCAGATGCACCGGCTTCCAGTGAGCCATGCGTTCGGCCACGACGCGCGTGACAGGCTGCTGACCCAGCATGCCGATCTTCACGGCGTCGATGCGCACGTCGGAAAACAGGGTGTCGATCTGCTTGCCCACGAAGGCGGGCGCGACCGGGGCGATGTCGGTGACGCCCAGCGTGTTCTGTGCAGTGAGCGCCGCCACGACGGCGGTGCCGTATGCGCCCAGCGCACTCATGGCCTTGATGTCGGCCAGGATGCCGGCGCCGCCGGACGGATCGACGCCGGCAATGGTCAGGGTGTTGGGAATCATTCTGCTTGGTTTCAGGGGTTGAGCGGTTGCAGCAGACCTTCTTCAGGCGAGCTGGGATCGGCACTGAAATACTTGCGCGGAATGCGGCCCGCACGGAAGGCTTCGCGGCCGGCCTCGACGGCCTTCTTCATGGCGCTGGCCATGAGGATGGGGTCGCGCGCGCCGGCGATGGCCGTATTCATGAGCACGCCGTCGCAGCCCAGCTCCATGGCGATGGCCGCGTCGGAGGCGGTGCCGACACCGGCGTCGACGAGCACGGGCACGCTGGACTGATCGATGATGAGGCGCAGGTTCCAGGGGTTGATGATGCCCATGCCCGAACCAATGAGCGAGGCCAGCGGCATGATCGCCACGCAGCCCAGGTCTTCGAGCATGCGGCATTGAATGGGGTCGTCGGTGCAATACACCATGACCTTGAAGCCGTCGGCCACCAGCGTGCGGGCGGCCTCGAGCGTGGCCGGCATGTTGGGGAAGAGGTTGTTTTTGTCGCCCAGAACCTCGAGCTTGACCAGGTTATGGCCGTCGAGCAGTTCGCGGGCCAGTCGTAGCGTGCGTACGGCTTCCTGGGCGGTGTAGCAGCCCGCCGTATTGGGAAGAATGGTGTAGCGCGAGGGCGGCAGCACGTCGAGCAGGTTGGGCTCGTCGGCGTTCTGACCGATGTTGGTGCGACGGATGGCGACCGTGACGATCTCGGCGCCGCTGGTCTCGATGGCCTGGCGGGTTTCTTCGAAATCCTTGTATTTGCCGGTGCCTACGAGCAGTCGGGAACGGTATTCCGTGCCCGCGAGGATGAAGGGGTCTGCGTGCGTCGTGTCTGCTTGGCTCATGATGGTCTGGGAGGCTGGATACCGACGGGCGCGAGTGCGCCCGGCCGATGATCATTCGAGAATAGCCTATTTTAGACCCTGCGCCGTGGCCGTCTGGTCTGATGTATCGGCGCGGGCCTGGTCGACCGCCGAGCAGAGCGCTTCGGTGGCGTCGATGAGGCGCCGGCCCGGACGAAACAGGGCGTCGGGGTCGGCGGCACGAACATGGCCGCGTCGCGCGGCAGCCAGGCCGATCTCCGCCCAGCGTTGCCGGACCTCGTGCGTGTCGCGTGCCTCGCGGGCCGGCGCGACGATGAGCTGCGGGTCGTGCACGAGCACGCTTTCCACGGGCACCTTGGGCGCCGCAAGGACCGAGTCACCATACACATTGACCGCGCCACAGGTGCGCAGGGCGTCGTTCAACAGCGGGTCGCTGCCGATGGTGTAAAGGGGCAGGCTGCCGACCTCGATGAACACCCGCACCGGCTCGCGGCCCGTATGGCGTGCCTCGAGCGCGTCGATCCGGGCGAGCATGGCGGCGGCGGTACGGCCGGCCGTCGCCTGTGTGCCCAGCAATGCGCCGATACGCTTCACCTCGGCGGGCAGCTCACGCAGCGTTCTGGGTGCGGAATACAGCATCTGCGCGTTCATGCGGTTGGCGAGCAGCTCCGCCGGCACGGCGGCACCAAAGCGTTGCCACGCGATGATGTGTGTGGGCGCCAGCAGAAGCAGCCGTTCCTGGTTGAGCAGGATTCCGTCGCCCACGCGCGGCAGCTGCCGCGCCTGTTCCGGGTAATCGCTGCTCGTGACCGTGCCGACGATCTGGTTGCCGGCGCCGGCGGCGTACACCAGCTCGGTGGCGTGCGGTGCCAGGGTGACAACCCGTGCGGGCGCCGCGCCGGCCGTCGCGTTGACGGCCAGCGCGCAAAGGGCCGCCGCAAGTTGGCTGAGGCCGTGCATGCTACATGCGCAGGGAGAGGTTCACGAACACGTTCGTGCCGGCCGTGCGGTAGCCGTAAGCGTTGGCGTAGTCCTTGTCGAACACGTTGTTCCAGCGCAGCTGCACCGACGCGTTGGGGTTCAACGCATAGCTGGCGGTCAGGTTGGCCACGCCGTAGCCGCCCAGGGTGGTGCGATACGAAGTGAACGTTTGCGGATCGACGGCGGTGTCTTCGCGGTTGCCGGTGAAATGGAATTCGGCGCCGACGCGCAGGGCCTCGTTGTACTGATGGTCGAGGGCCACCATATAGGTCTGGCGGGCGCGGCGCAGCAGACGTTCGCCGGTGTCGTCGTCGCGCGCGCGCAGGAAGTCGGCGCTGGCCCGCAGCGTGGTGCGTTCCCAGGCGTATTCGCCCGTGAGCGTGACGCCGCGGATCGTGGCACGGCTCACGTTCTCCATGCGGAAGGTGGCGTTGTCCCAATTCAGCAGGTCGTGGATCTTGTTCTGGTACGCCGTGGCGCCCAGGCTCAGGCCGTCTTTCTTATAGCGCACCCGCGCTTCAACGTTGCGCGATTTTTCGGGCTGCAGGTCGGGGTTCTCGGAACCGGGGTAATACAGGTCCGAGAAGGTGGGCGCATGAAAGCCGGTGTTTGCGCCCGCACCCAAGGTCCAGGCATCGGTCAGTGCGTAGTCGTAGCCCAGGCCGCCGGTGGTTTCGTTGCCGTAACCGCTGATGTTGTCGTTACGCACGCTGGCCTGCAGGCTGTGGCGCCCGAAGCGTCCGGTGTAAATCGCCCCGAGCGCGTTGGTGTTGCGCTCGTTGACCTCCATGCCGGCGCTGTGTTCGGGGCGCTCTTCAATGCGTTCGACATACGCCGCCAGTGTGTGATCTTGCCCCAGCTGGAAGTTGTTCTGCCAGCTGTACACGCGCTGCAGGCTCGAGAAGCGGGTGTCCCACACGCGGTCTTCGTAGCTTTCCTTGCTCAGGCCGAACCGCAGCACGCTTTGCCAGGTGCGGGTGATATCGTTGGTGCTGGTGAGCGAATACGCCTGCTGGCGGGTCAGTGCATGGGCGGGGTGGGTCCATTCGCCGGCGTCGTATTCACCGTCGATGTAGCTGTTGTAGATATTCAGCCCGATGTGCTGGCCCGGAGCCCAGCGATAGCCCAGCGAGCCGGTGATGGTGTGCTGTTGGTAGCCATCGTCGTCGGCGTGATGGTTGCCGTAGGCCACTGCGCTCGATGAAGTGCTGTGCCCTTCGCTGTCTGCGGCGCTTGCCGACAGGGTGTAATCCCAGCCGGCCTGCGCCCCCGAGAAGCCGGTGGCCGCCTTGACGGTTTGTTGGCTGCCCACGCCCAGATCTGCCCAGGCCGACAGGGGGCGATCAGTCTCGCCCTTGCGGGTGATGATGTTCACCACACCGCCGATTGCGTCGGACCCATACAGGCTGCTGGCGGCCCCGCGCAATATCTCGATGCGCTCGATGGCCGCCGGGTCCAGGGCGCTCCAGTTGGCGCCGCCCTGGACCGAGCTGTTGACTCGCATGCCGTCGATCAGCAAGAGCGTGTGATTGGCGTTGGCTCCGCGCAGCATCACGCCGGTGGGGGTCTGGCGCCCGCCGTTGTCGGTGATCTGGATGCCGGGCTGACGCGACAGGATGGTGGCGACGCTGTCGGCGCCGGAACGCTGCAGCTCTTCGCGGTCGACCACGGTCACGTCGCCCACGACATCGTCGAGAATCTGGGGGCTGCGATTGGCGGTGACCACAACGGTGTCGAGTTGCGGCACGCTGTTCTGGGCAAGAAGGGGAAGAGAGGTGAGGCAGAGGGCGGCGGCAAGCGCCGATCGGGAAGGATGCAGAGGCATGATGATCCCTTTATGACGCGCGTCCCCGCACGTCGTTGAACGATGAGAAGGGCGATTCAGGCCGGTATCGGGCTGGCACGTGGCACTGCGTGGGCAGTGGCCGCGTGCGCACCGTTGCGGGGGCAGCACATCCCGCCACCGGAACTGCGGTGGCGTCTGTTTCCCGTTTAACTTCCCCCTGGCAGGCCGCACATGAGCGGGCCGCGCGATTTGCGCGCCGGCGCACCAGAAGCGCGCGCCGCATGCCGGGAAGCACCTTTTCGACGGCTGCGAGTATACACCCGCCCCTTCTGGCTCCCGGGGATTACCCTGCGCCGCGTATGGGCGACGATACAATGACGTATACCTTTCAGATATCAACAGTGTGGTGGCGCTCGCGTCGGGCGTACCACCTGTACCGGACCTGCCGTGAACTATCCTGCCTTGCCCTACCCCCTTTCCTCCTACACGCGTGGTGCCGAGTTCGTGCGCCGGCTTGGTGAGCGCATCCTGATCATGGACGGTGCCATGGGCACCATGATCCAGCGCTACAAGCTTGCCGAGGGAGACTTCCGGGGCAAGCGCTTCGCCGAGCACCCGCGCGACGTCAAGGGCAACAACGAGCTGCTGTCGATCGTGCGGCCCGAGATCATTGCCGAGATCCACAAGCAGTATCTCGACGCCGGGGCCGATATCATCAGCACCAACACCTTCGGTGCCACCGCCATTGCGCAGTCCGACTACGACCTGGCGGAACTCGCCTACGAGCTGAACGTGGCCTCTGCCAAGCTGGCGCGCGAAGCCGCCGATGCGGCCGCGACGCCCGACCGGCCCCGCTTCGTGGCCGGCGCCATGGGGCCGCAACCGCGTACGGCCTCGATCTCGCCCGACGTCAATGATCCGGGCGCCCGCAACGTCACCTTCGAGCAATTGCGCGACGCCTACGCCGAGCAGTTGAAGGGCTTGCTTGATGGCGGCATCGACCTCGTGCTCATCGAAACGATCTTCGACACGCTCAATGCCAAGGCCGCCATCTTTGCCGTGGAAACGGTGTTCGAAGAGCGCGGCGTGCGTCTGCCGGTGATGATCTCCGGTACGGTCACCGACGCTTCCGGCCGCATTCTGTCGGGCCAGACGGTCGAGGCCTTTTGGAACTCGGTGCGCCATGCGCGACCGGTCACCATCGGTCTGAACTGCGCGCTGGGCGCGGCGCTGATGCGCCCGTACATCGCCGAGCTTTCCAAGCTGTGCGACACCTGGGTGTGCGTGTACCCCAACGCCGGCCTGCCCAATCCCATGGCCGAAACGGGCTTCGATGAAGGCCCCGAAGAAACCTCCTCGCTGCTCGAAGAGTTCGCGCGTTCCGGCCTGGTGAACGTGGCTGGTGGCTGCTGCGGCACCACGCCCGACCATATTCGTGCGATTGTCCAGAAGCTGGCGGGCGTCGCGCCGCGCGTGGTGCCCGAAGTGCCTGTCAAGACGCGGCTTTCCGGCCTTGAACCCCTGAACATCGACGACGACACGCTGTTCGTGAACGTGGGCGAACGCACCAACGTCACGGGCAGCAAGATGTTCCTGCGCCTGATCCGCGAAGAAAAATACGAAGAGGCGCTGCAGGTGGCGCGCCAGCAGGTCGAGAACGGCGCGCAGATCATCGACATCAACATGGACGAGGCCATGCTGGATTCGGCCGCCTGCATGCGCCGCTTCCTGAATCTCATCGGGTCCGAGCCCGATATCTCGCGTGTGCCGATCATGATCGACAGCTCCAAGTGGGAAGTGATCGAACAGGGTCTGCGCTGCGTCCAGGGCAAGGCGGTGGTGAACTCCATCTCGCTGAAGGAAGGCGAAGAGGCCTTCGTGGAACACGCCAAGCTGTGTCGCAAGTACGGTGCCGCCGCGGTGGTGATGGCATTCGATGAGCAGGGTCAGGCCGACAGCCTCGCGCGCCGCCAGGAAATCTGCGAGCGCGCCTACCGGATCCTGGTCGACAAGGTGGGCTTTCCGCCGGAAGACATCATCTTCGATCCCAACGTCTTCGCCATTGCCACGGGCATCGAAGAGCACAACCATTACGCGGTCGACTTCATCGAGGCCACAAGCTGGATCACCAAGAATCTGCCGCACGCCCGCGTGTCGGGCGGTATCTCGAACGTCAGCTTTTCGTTCCGCGGCAACGACCTGATGCGCGAGGCCATCCACGCCGTCTTCCTGTATCACGCGATCCGCGAGGGCCTGACCATGGGCATCGTCAACGCCGGCCAGCTGGCCGTGTACGACGACCTCGACAAGACCCTTCGCGACATGGTCGAAGACGTGGTGCTCGATCGCCAGGAACCGCTGGGCCGCACCGACTCGAGCGATGAGCGCACCCCCACGGAGCGGCTTGTCGAGCTGGCCGAAACCATCAAGGGCAGCGGCGCGCGCAAGGAAGAAGACCTGAGCTGGCGCAACGCCACGGTGGAAGAGCGACTGATCCACGCCCTGGTGCACGGCATCACCACCTTTATTGTGGAAGACACCGAAGAGGTTCGCCAGAAGATCGCGGCCGAAGGCGGCCGACCCATTCAGGTGATCGAGGGCCCGCTGATGGACGGCATGAACGTCGTCGGCGATCTGTTCGGCGCGGGCAAGATGTTCCTGCCGCAAGTCGTGAAATCGGCGCGCGTCATGAAGCAGGCGGTCGCGCACCTGATTCCCTTCATCGAAGAGGAAAAACGGCAGATCGAGGCGGCCGGCGGCGATGTGCGACCCAAGGGCCGCATCGTGATCGCCACGGTCAAGGGCGACGTGCACGACATCGGCAAGAACATCGTGACCGTCGTGCTTCAGTGCAACAACTTCGAGGTCGTGAACATGGGCGTCATGGTGCCGGCCTCCGAGATCCTGGCCAAGGCCAAGGAAGAGGGTGCCGACATGGTCGGACTCTCGGGCCTCATCACGCCCAGCCTCGAAGAAATGGCCTATGTGGCCTCCGAAATGCAGCGCGATGAATATTTCCGCGAGCGCAAGCTGCCGCTGCTGATCGGTGGCGCCACCACCAGCAAGGTGCACACGGCGGTCAAGATTGCCCCCAATTACGAAGGCCCGGTCATCTATGTGCCCGACGCGAGCCGTTCGGTGGGCGTGGCCACCACGCTCATGTCGGAACAGGCCGACGACTACCTGCAGAAGCTTGCGAGCGACTACGAGCAGGTGCGCGATCGCCATGCGAATCGTCGGCAGACGCCGCTGATGCCGCTGGAACACGCGCGCAGCCATCGCCCCGCCATCGACTGGGCGTCTTATGTGCCGCCGCGCCCCAAGTTCATCGGCCGGCGCGAGTTCCGCAACTACGACCTGGCCGAGATCGCCAACTTCATCGACTGGACACCCTTCTTCCAGACCTGGAGCCTCTTCGGCCAGTACCCCGCCATTCTGGATGACAAGGTGGTGGGTGAGCAGGCGCGCAAGCTGTTCGCCGACGCACAGGCCATGCTCAAGAAGATCATCGAGGGTCGCTGGCTGACCGCCAGCGGCGTGGTGGCCTTCTATCCGGCCAACACGATGAATCACGAAGACATCGAGGTCTACAGCGACGACAGCCGTTCCGAGGTGCTCTTCACCTGGCGCAACCTGCGTCAGCAACAGGAGAAGCGCGAAGGCATCGACTACAAGTCGCTCGCCGACTACATCGCGCCCAAGGAAACCGGCGTGGGCCGATAGAAAGGCATGTTTGCGGGGGCGGGGGGGGTGGGGGAA
>JAEZGR010000015.1 GCA_023437255.1 Pseudomonadota bacterium
TTTCACGCCTGGCCGAATGCGTGGCTGAAACGGCCGCCGAGCTCGATCAGGCCAGCTTCCCCTACACCATCGTGGGTCACGTGGGCGACGGCAACTTCCACGTGCTCATGCTGCTCGACCCCGACGACCCGCAGGAGTTCGCCGAATCCGAGGCCCTGAACCGGCGGCTGGTCGAGCGGGCCATCGGCATGCAGGGCACCTGCACCGGTCAACACGGCGTGGGCCTGCACAAGATGGGCTTCATGGAAACCGAATTCGGGCGCGACGCGCTCGACCTCATGGCAGCGCTCAAGCGCGCCTTCGATCCACACAACATACTGAACCCGGGGAAGATCATTCCTTCCGAGCCGGCCCTCGAGCATGCCGCGTAACGTTTTCATGCGGCGTATCGTTTCGTACAAATCATGAGCGCCAACGCCACCAATCCTGTCACGCTCACGGCCGCCGATTTCGAAGGCCTGCTGCAGCGTCTTGCCGGCGAGATTCCCGCGCACTGCATCCTCACGCGCGAAGAAGACACCCGCCCCTACGAATGCGACGGCCTGTCTCTGTACCGCAGCCTGCCGCCCGTGGTGATCCTGCCCGAGAACGAGGAACAGGTCATCGCCGTGGTCAAGGCCTGCAAAGCCTTCAATATTCCCATCGTGGCGCGCGGCGCCGGCACCGGGCTGTCAGGCGGCGCGATGCCGCATCCGCGCGGGGTGTTGCTGGGTCTGGCCAAGCTGAACCGCATTTTGTCGATCGATCCTGAATCGGCCACTGCGGTGGTCGAGCCCGGCGTGCGCAATCTGGCCATCTCCGAAGCGGCTTCCGCTGTGGGGCTGTATTACGCGCCCGATCCCTCCAGCCAGATCGCCTGTTCCATCGGCGGCAACATCGCCGAGAACTCCGGCGGCGTGCACTGCCTCAAGTACGGGCTCACGGTGCATAACGTGCTGCGCGTGCGCGCCATCACCATGGACGGCGAGGTGGTCGAATTCGGCTCCGAAGCGCCCGATTCCCCAGGCCTCGATCTGCTGGCGGCCTTCATCGGTTCCGAAGGCATGCTGGGCGTTGTTACGCAGGCCACCGTCAAGCTCATTCCTTCGCCGGCCTGCGCGCGGGTCATCATGGCCAGCTTTCCCACCGTCGAGGCGGCGGGCGACGCCGTGGCCAACGTCATCGCCACCGGCATCGTGCCGGCCGGCCTCGAAATGATGGACAAACGCGCCACGCACATGGTGGAGCCCTTCGTAAAGGCCGGCTACGACCTCGATGCCGAAGCGATTCTGCTGTGTGAGTCCGACGGCACGTTCGAAGAGGTCGAAGACGAGATCCGGCGCATGAACGAGGTCTTTGCCCAGGCCGGTGCGACCCGCCTGCAGGTGTCCACCTCCGAAGAAGAGCGCCTGCGCTTCTGGGCAGGGCGCAAGAACGCGTTTCCTGCCGCCGGCCGGGTGTCGCCCGACTACTACTGCATGGACGGCACGATACCGCGCCGCCACCTGGCCCGCGTGCTGAGCGCCATCACCGACATGGAAGAAGAGTACGGCCTGCGTTGCGCCAACGTCTTCCATGCGGGCGACGGCAACCTGCACCCCCTCATTCTGTTCGATGCCAACGCGCCGGGCGAGATCGAGCGTGCCGAACAGTTCGGCGCAGCCATTCTCGAACTCTGTGTCGAGGTGGGCGGTACGGTCACCGGCGAACACGGCGTGGGCGTCGAAAAGATCAATCAGATGTGCGTGCAGTTCTCGCGCCAGGAGCTCGATTTCTTCCTCGCGTTCAAGCGCGGCTTCGACCCCTATGGCCTTCTGAATCCCGAGAAGGTGATTCCCACGCTGTCGCGCTGTGCCGAATACGGCCGCATGCATGTTCATGCCGGAGAGCTGCGCTTCCCGGACATTCCCCGTTTCTGAGGTTTTGGATGGATTTTGTTCTTTCCGAAATGATCGACAAGGTCATGACCGCCCGGGCGAGTCAGCGGCCTCTGTACCTGCAGGGTGGCGGCACCAAGCGCTTCTATGGCGAGGTCACGCCCCCGGTGCCCAACGGCTCGCAGCTCGATCTCTCGCCGTACAGCGGCGTCATCAACTATCAGCCATCCGAACTCGTCATCACGGCCAAGGCGGGCACGCCGTTACACGAAATCGAAGCGCTGCTTGCCTCGAACCGGCAGATGCTGGCCTTTGAGCCGCCGCGCTTCGGCCCGGAATCCACCATCGGTGGCTGTGTGGCATCCGGGCTGTCGGGCCCGCGGCGCATGCAGGCCGGCGCACTGCGCGACTTCGTGCTGGGTGCCACGCTGCTCGACGCCAGCGGCACGCTGCTGGGCTTTGGCGGAGAGGTCATGAAGAACGTGGCCGGCTACGACATTTCGCGCCTGCTGGCGGGCTCCATGGGCATCTTCGGCCCCATGCTCGAGGTGTCGATCAAGGTGGCGCCCATTCCGCTGGGCGAAGAAACCCTGGTGCTGGAGCTCACCGAGGCCGAGGCGCTGCAACGCTTCAACACCTGGCGCAGCAAACCGCTGCCCATTTCCGCCACCTGCTGGCAGCTCGAAGGCAACGCCGGCGTGCTGCGCGTGCGCATTTCCGGCAGCGACCCCGCGCTTGAAAGCGCGCGGCGCGCGGTGGGCGGTGAGCGGCTGGGCGAAGAACAGGCCGCCGCCTACTGGGATTCCCTGCGCGACCAGACCCATCCGTGGTTCCAGAAGCGCCCCCTGTGGCGGGTGGCCGTGCCGCCCACGACGCCGGCGCTGGGCCTGGGCGACACGCTCATTGAGTGGAACGGCGGCTTGCGCTGGCTGGCCGGTGAGCTCGATGCCGACACTGTCCGCAACAAGGCAATCGAGGTGGGCGGCCATGCGATGCTGTACCGTTACGAAGGTACGCCCGCCGTGCCGGTATTCCACCCGGTTCCTGCAGGCATCCGCGTGATCAGCCAGCGCCTCAAGCAGGAACTCGACCCGACCGGCATGTTCAACCCCGGCCGGCTTTTCCGCGAATTCTGACACTTCTATGCAAACGAATCTTGCATCCTGGATACGCGACACGCCAGAAGGCGATACCGCCGAGGAAATCCTCCGGCGCTGCGTGCATTGCGGTTTCTGCCAGGCCACCTGTCCCACCTATCAGGAACTGGGCGACGAGCTCGACAGCCCGCGCGGGCGCATTTACCTCATCAAGGAAATGCTCGAAGGCGGCGAGGTCAGCGAGTCTACCCAAGAGCACCTCGACCGCTGCCTGACCTGTCGTAACTGTGAAACCACCTGCCCCTCGGGCGTCGAGTACGGCAAACTGGTGGATATCGGTCGCGCCGTGGTGGCCCAGAAGGTCGAGCGGCCGCTTTCAGAACAGCTGCTGCGCGGTGCCTTGCGGCGTGGGCTGAATTCACCCCTGTTCGGACCAGCCATGGCCCTGGGTCGCGTCATGCGCCCGCTGTTGCCGCCGGCGCTGCGCAACAAGGTGCTGCCCGTGCCCAAGCCGCGCCCCTTGCCGGCCGACACCACGCGGCATCCGCGTCAGGTGATCATGCTGCGTGGCTGCG
>JAEZGR010000087.1 GCA_023437255.1 Pseudomonadota bacterium
GCCCGACCCCGGCAGCTGAGCCCGCGACGCAGCCCGTCCGACGCGGCCGCCTAAAGGCCGCAGACACCGAGCCTCCAATCAGAAAAGCGGCCCCCAAAGCAATTCAGGGCGCCTCGGACTCCGGCAAAGGCGCAAACTCCCGAATGTAGTCCCGCACCTTCTCCGCATCGCACGCCATCTCCACAACCCGCTGCGGCAACGCATCCAGCCCCGCCAGATGCTCAGGCACCGGCGGCTCGACACCCACCGCCTCCCGGATTGTTTCCGCGAACTTCGCCGGCAACGCCGTTTCCAGCACCAGCATCGGCACGCCCTCTTCCACGAACGGTGCCGCGACCTTCACGCCATCCGCCGTGTGCGGATCGATGAGAACACCCGTTTCCTCGTACACCCGACGGATCGTGGCCAGACGGTCTGCGTGCGAACTTGTGCCCGCCACAAAACCATAGCGAGCCTCGAGCTCCGGCTTCAACGCGCTCAGATCGAAGTAACCCTGAGTGGCCAGCTCAGCCCACAAAGCCTTGACCCGTTCCGGATCGCGGCCCACCAGGTCGAACACGAAACGCTCGAAGTTCGATGCCTTCGAGATATCCATGGACGGACTTGAGGTTGCGTGCGTCTGTGCCGATGAACGCGGACGGTACACGCCCGTGCGGAAGAACTCTTCGAGCACGTTGTTTTCGTTGGTGGCCAGCACCAGCTTGCGCACGGGCAGCCCCATTTCCCGGGCGATATGGCCCGCCAGAATGTTGCCGAAGTTGCCCGAGGGAACGCAGAACGAAACCGGATCGGTGCTGCCTTCGGGCGTCGCACGCAGCCAGCCCCAGAAGTAGTACACCACCTGCGCCGCAATCCGCGCCCAGTTGATCGAGTTGACCGCACCCAGACGGTACATGCTCTTGAACTCGAGATCGCCCGCCAGCGCCTTCACGATGTCCTGGCAATCGTCGAACACTCCGTCGATCGCGATATTGTGGATGTTGGAATCCTGCAGTGAATACATCTGCGCACGCTGGAATGCGCTCATGCGCCCCTGTGGCGACAGCATGAAGACTGTGACGCCCCGCTTGCCGCGCATGGCGTATTCCGCTGCCGAGCCCGTATCTCCCGAGGTGGCACCCAGAATGTTCAGCGTGCTGCCACGCTGCGTCAGCACGTACTCGAAGATCTGACCCAGGAACTGCATGGCCATGTCTTTGAACGCGAGCGTGGGCCCTTCAGACAGACCAAGCAGGCTCAGCCCCCCCGAGAGCGGCTTGAGCGGCACCATCTGCGGACCGGGGAAGGCCTGGGAGCTATAGGCAGCACGGGTGAGAGCCAGCAGGTCTTCCGACGGAACGTCGTCGATGAAGAGCCCGAGGATCTCGGCAGCCAGTTCCGCATACCCCAGCTTGCGCCAGGCTTCGAGCGTGGAAGACGAAACCTGCGGAATCGACTCCGGCATGGCCAGGCCGCCATCGGGTGCCAACCCTTCGAGCAGAATGTCGCAGAAAGGCTGAGGCGTCATGCCCCCACGAGTGGAGATGTATTTCATATCAGGTCCTCGACGCGCAGCCGTGTGACTTCCGAGCGCACGAACGGCAACTCGTGCATCTTCTGAATCGCGGTGCTCACCGCACCTTCTCGGGCACGATGCAGCAAGAAGATGATGGAGGCTTCGCCCGGCTCATTAGGCTCCTGGAACATGGAGCCAATCGAAATGCCGGAGTCGGCCAGAATGCGGGAAATTTCAGACAGCACGCCGGGGCGGTCTTCGACGCGCAGGCGCAGGTAGTAAGAAGACTGAATGTTGTCGGCCGACAGGATCGGAATGTCCTTCACCGCATCAGGCTGGAACGCCAGGTAAGGCACCCGGTGCTCAGGATCGGCAGATTCCAGACGCGCGACATCGACCAGATCAGCCACGACAGCGGAAGCTGTAGGCATCTCGCCCGCGCCCTGGCCGTAATAGAGCGTGGGACCAACGACGTCGCCATGCACCAGCACCGCGTTCATGGCGCCATCGACGTTTGCCAACAGACAGCCCATGGGAATCAGTGTGGGGTGCACCCGCAGCTCGATGCCGTCTTCGCGGCGGCGCGTGATGCCCAGCAACTTGATTCTGTAACCCAGGCGGGCTGCATGCTGAATGTCTTCGGCCTCGAGCTTGGAAATGCCCTCGACGCAGGCCTTCTCGAACTGCACCGGAATGCCGAAGGCCAGCGACGCCAACAGCGTCAGCTTGTGGGCGGCGTCCACACCCTCGATATCGAGGGTGGGATCCGCCTCGGCGTAGCCCAGGCGCTGCGCTTCGGCGAGCACCGTGTTGAATGGCAGGCCACGCGACTGCATTTCGGAAAGAATGAAGTTGGTGGTGCCATTGATGATGCCGGCAATCCAGTTGATACGGTTGGCGGTCAGGCCTTCGCGAATCGCCTTGATGATTGGAATGCCGCCAGCCACGGCGGCCTCGAACATCACCATCACGCCCTTGCCGCTGGCAGTATCAAAGATCTCATTGCCGTGCTTGGCCAGCAACGCCTTGTTGGCGGTGACCACGTGCTTGCCCTGGCGGATCGCCTCCATGACCCACTCACGGGCTGTGGTTTCGCCGCCGATGAGTTCCACCACGATATCGATATTGGGGTCGCGCGCGACCTCGAGGCCCTCGGTGGTGATGCGCACATCGCTGTCGCCCAACAGCTTGCGGGCCTTTTCGACGTCGCGCACGGCCACGGCCGTGACTTCGATGCGCCGTCCGGCGCGCCGGGCGATTTCTTCAGCGTTGTTCTGCAATACCTTCCAGGTACCGCCGCCCACGACGCCCAGACCCAATAGGCCGACTTTTATAGATGCCATTTCCCTGCTGGAACTCATTTCCCTACACCGTCCTTACGGAACATTTCCTTGATGCCGCGTACCGCCTGACGGATACGTTGCTCGTTTTCGATGAGCGCAAAGCGCACGTATTCATCGCCGTACTCGCCGAAACCGATGCCGGGAGAAACCGCCACCTTCGCATCGGCCAGCAGCCGCTTCGAGAACTCGAGCGAACCAATGGAACGATAGGCTTCGGGAATGCGCGCCCAAATGTACATAGACGCTTTCGGGATATCGACCGGCCAACCCGCCTCATGCAGCCCCTTGGCGAGTACATCGCGGCGGCTCTGATACTGCTGCACCACCTGTGCCACGCAGTCTTGCGGGCCTTCAAGGGCCGCAATGGAGGCAACCTGAATGGGTGTGAACATGCCGTAATCGTGATAGCTCTTGATGCGCGCCAGGGCGTTGACCAACTGCGGATTGCCCACCATGAAGCCCACACGCCAGCCGGCCATGTTGTAGCTCTTGCTCATGGTGAAGAATTCAACCGCGACGTCGCGCGCGCCTTCGACCTGCATGATCGAGGGGGCGACGTATCCGTCGAACGTGATGTCGGCGTAGGCCAGGTCGTGCACCACCAGAATATTGTGCTCACGCGCCAGCGCGACAATGCGCTCGAAGAACGAAAGATCGACACACTGGGCAGTCGGATTGCTGGGGAACCCCAGGATCATCATCTTTGGCCGGGGAATCGTCTCGCGCACGGCGCGTTCGATTTCCTCGAAGAAGTCCATGCCCGGCGCAATGGGTACCGACCGGATGTTCGCACCCGCGATGACCGCACCGTAGATATGGATGGGGTAGCTCGGGTTCGGCACCAGCACCGTGTCGCCACGGTCGAGTGTGGCAAGCATCAGGTGGGCCAGGCCTTCCTTGGAGCCGATGGTGACGATGGCTTCCGATTCGGGATCGATCTGGACGTCGAAGCGGCGCTCATACCAGGCCGAAATGGCCTTGCGCAGGCGCGGAATGCCCTTCGACACGGAATAGCCGTGGGTGTCGGGGCGCTGTACAGCCTCGACCAGCTTGTCAACAATATGCTTGGGTGTGGCGCCGTCGGGGTTGCCCATCGACATGTCGATAATGTCTTCCCCGCGCCGACGCGCCGCCATCTTCAGTTCGCCCGTTATATTGAAGACATACGGAGGCAAGCGCTCGATACGTGGAAACGTGCTCATGGGTGGTCCTTGGCTGAAATGCAGTACGGAAAAACGGGCTTTGAATGAATTGGGCGAGACTTGGGGGCGTCGGGGCTTTGCACCGCAACAAACCCGTTAATCTAGCGTAAAGAGCCGGATGGCGGCAAATAGCATCTAGTTTAATCGATCCGCGCATCGCAGGCCGGCACCGGCGGCATGCTCATGCGCTATGATGGAATCCACTTGGGAGCCACTCTTGCTATTACAGAAAGAATCCAATCCAGGGCTGAATACCATCACCGCCTACGGGGCGGGCTATATAGAGATCAACGGCGCCGCCTACCGCCACGCGGTACGCTTCGGCCCGGAAGGCCCGATCGAAACCTGGGCGATCGACGACGTGGCGCAACTCACGCTTGCTGCGCTGCAAGAAATCGCCGGTATCGAAGCGGCTTCGGCCGACCCCATGGCCTTTCTCGATGATCTGCCGCCCCGCTCCATCGCAGGCACCGAAGTGGTGCTGATCGGTACCGGCACACATCAGGTCATGCTCAGCCCTGCGGTCACCGCACCGCTGCTGCGCCTGGGCATCGGCGTCGAGGCCATGTCCACCCAGGCCGCGGCCCGCACTTACAACATTCTCATGTCAGAGGGGCGACGTGTGGTCGCCGCCCTGATCCCTACACAGGAAGATTGAATGACTGCGATCACTGTGGGTCAAGCCATCCCCTCTTTCACGGCCGCCTCCACACAAGGCGAGCTGTCGCTCGATGCCCTGAAGGGCCGCAAAACGGTTTTGTACTTCTACCCCAAAGACAGCACGCCGGGCTGCACGACCCAGGCCCAGGGGTTTCGTGACCATCACGAAGAATTCATCGCCGCCGGCGCCCAGATCGTGGGTGTCTCTCGCGACTCACTCAAGTCACACGAGAACTTCATCACCAAACAGAGTCTGCCCTTCGCCCTCATTGCGGATACCGACGAGTCCCTCTGCAACCTGTTCGGCGTGATCAAAATGAAGAACATGTATGGCAAGCAGGTGCGCGGCATCGAACGCAGCACCTTCCTCATCGACGAGAACGGCGTGCTGATCAAGGAATGGCGGGGCCTGCGTGTACCCGGCCATGTGCAGGCCGTGCTGGAAGCCGTACGCGAAAGCTGATTTTCCAGCTCGCCGACCTAACAGGAGCAACAGGTCATGCCCTTACCGAAAATGCCTGCCCGCATGGGCGACCGGGTCGACGCGAAGGACCCGGGCTATGTCGCGCTAGAAGATGCCATGGCCCCCGTGCTGGAGGCCGAGCCGGCTGCCCCCCGCCCCGCCAACGCGACAAAGGCCGCGAACAAAACCGCCGCCAAGGTGCCGGTGAAGGCTGCGGCCACGATCGCAAGACAGCCGGCTCCGGCAGAAACCCCCGACGCCCAGGTGCCAGTGCCTGCCGAGCGCGAGGCAGCGCCCATTTCCGTGGCCGCCCCAACCGAAACAGTGGTCGAAGAGGCGCCCCGCGCGGTCGTCGAAACGCGCACAACCGGCCGCAAGCGAACCCGTCTGCCGGCCGCGCGCCGCAAGCTGTTCGTGCTCGACACGAACGTGTTGTTGCACGACTCGAACTCGCTCTTCAAGTTTGAGGAACACGACATCTATCTGCCCATGATCGTGCTCGAGGAGCTCGATCACCACAAGAAAGGCATGTCGGAAGTCGCGCGCAACGCGCGTCAGGTCAGCCGTTTTCTCGATGGGCTCGTGAACGAAGCCACTGACCTCGACAAGGGCGTCAAC
>JAEZGR010000099.1 GCA_023437255.1 Pseudomonadota bacterium
GTATCTGCTTTGGCTGCGGTTGACGTTGATGCCGACGCAGCCGAAGCCGAAGCCGAAGCCGAAGCCGTAGCTGTAGCCGTAGCTGTAGCCGTAGCTGTAGCCGTAGCCGTAGCCGCAGGGGAGGGCGAGGGCGAAGCGGGAGCCGGACTTGCGGCGCCGCCATTTTCTGCTTCGAGCAGATAACCGATGAACGCTTCTTCAAGATTGCGTGCACCGCGCTTGGCAACCAGGGCCGCGGGCGTGTCGCTGTCGAGGACCTTGCCGGCGTGCATCATCGACATCCGGTCGCAGCGCTCGGCCTCGTTCATGAAGTGCGTGGAGATAAAGAGAGTCACCCCCTCGTTGCGTGACAGGTCGACCAGATGACGCCAGAACGCGTCGCGCGCAACGGGGTCGACGCCGGAGGTCGGCTCGTCGAGGATCAGGATCTCGGGACGGTGCACCATGGCCACTGCCAAAGAGAGCCGCTGTCGCATGCCCAGCGGCAGCTTTGCGGGTAAGGCATCGCGTTCCTCGGTGAGGTCGAACCGCTCCAGCATTTCTTCGACGCGGGCGGGACGCTCGGAGGCGGGCACGTGGAACAACTGCGCGTGCAGCATCAGATTCTGTTCCACGGTCAGTTCGCCATACAGCGAGAAGGACTGTGACATGTAGCCGACCCGGGCGCGCGTGCCCATGTCGTGTGGATCGATCTCCTTGCCAAACAGCCATGCCTTGCCCTCGGTCGGTGGCAGCAGCCCCGTGAGCATCTTCATGGTGGTGGACTTGCCGCAACCGTTGGAGCCGAGAAAGCCGAAGATCTCGCCCTTGCGGATCCGGAAGCTCACGTTGTCGACGGCGGTGAACTCGCCGAAACGCATGGTGAGACCTTGCGCCTCAATCGCGATATCGTGGTCGGCATTTTGTGGCAGTGGCGGAATCTCCACCTGCCTGTGCCCGGCCTTGCGCGCCTCGGGCAGCATTGCCAGAAAGGCGGCTTCCAGGGTGGCGGAGGCGGTACGTTCCAGCAACGCTTGCGGCGTGCCGGTGGCCAGGATCTGGCCCTCATCCATGGCCACCAGCTGATCGAAGCGCTGGGCTTCGTCCATGTATGCGGTGGCTACCAACACTGTCATGCCCGGGCGTTGGGCGCGGATCCGTGCGATCAAGTCCCAGAATTGCGCACGCGCCAGGGGATCCACCCCTGTCGTGGGTTCGTCGAGAATCAGCAGGTCCGGGTCGTGAATGAGGGCGCAGCACAGCCCGAGCTTCTGCTTCATGCCCCCCGACAGTTTGCCTGCCGGCCGGCCCAGAAAGGGATGCAGACCGGTGCTGCGGGTCAGGTCATCGATGCGCTGGCGGCGTTCTGCCGCGTTATGCCCAAAAAGCCGTCCAAAGAATTGAAGGTTTTCCTCGACGGAGAGCGTGGGGTACAGGTTCTTGCCCAGGCCCTGCGGCATGTAGGCGATGCGCGGCCCAACGCGCGTGCGCTGGCTCCGCAGTGCCAGGTCTGCACCCAACACATGAACTTCGCCCGTCTGAATTCGGCGTGCGCCGGCAACCAGCGCGAGCAGGCTCGACTTGCCGACCCCGTCCGGGCCGATGAGGCCCGTGACACCGCCGGCCTCGATGTCAAGCGAAAGGTCGTTCAGTGCGAGGGTCTTGCCATAGGAAAGACTCACGCCACGCAAGCTGACGACGGCGGTGCCCATGCCAGCGCTCATGCGCTCACGCTCCCTTTTCGTTGGCGTCTTGAGCGGGCTGGCCGATGTTGGGGGTCAGTTCTGCAGGCCATTGAACGTCGGCATCGACCTTGACCCAGGTGACGCCAGGCAAGCCGGTTTTCACATACTCGAGATACGCCTCGAGCAGGGGCGGTGGAATGCGGGCGCGCACGCGGAACATCAGCTTCTGGCGTTCGCTTTCTGTTTCCACGGTCTTTGGCGTGAACTGCGCCGTACTGGCGACGAAACTGATTTCTGCCGGGATCACGTACTGGGGTGCGGTGTCGAGAATGATCCGTGCTTCACCACCCAGCGCAAGGCGCCCCGCGTACTGTTCGGGCAGGAAGAAAGTCATATACACATCAGAAAGATCGACCAGGTTCAGCACCTTGCCACCGGCACCCAGCACTTCACCGGTCTGGGCCACCAGAAACTGCACGCGGCCATTGCGAGGGGCACGCAGTATGGAATCGGCAATATCGGCCTCGACGCGGGCCACCGTGGCGGCTGCGGCCTCTGCCCGTGACATGGCGCCCGTGTGCTGGGCTTCGGCCGCCTGCACGGCCGCTTCCGCGGCGATGACTTGTGCACGTGCCGCCGTCAGGGCCGCTTCGGTGCTCAGTACGGAAGTGCGGTCGTCGTCGAGCTGCTGGCGCGACGTAGCACCCTGGCCCGCCAGGGAGCGCGAGCGCTGCAGGCGTTGATTTGCGGCATCGAGTTCGGCCTGTCTCTGCAGTACCACGGCCTGGGCCGCCGCAACGTCGCTTTGCCGCAACGCAATCTGCGCCTTGGCTGCCGCCACGCCGTGCACGGCCTCTTGATGCGAAGCCTTTGCTTCGGCGAGCTGGGCTTCGAGTGTGGTGATCTGCATGCGAGCCAATGGTTGGCCCTGACGCACGAAGTCGCCTTCCTTTACTAGAATTTCTTCGATGCGCCCGGCAAATTTTGCCGCCACGTCGACCTCCGTGGCTTCGATACGGCCGTTGCCGCTTGCGAAGCCCGGGCCAGGGCCCGTGTCACGCAGACTCTGCCACCCGTACCAGGCAGCCAGGGCGACGACGGCGAGAATGACAACTGGAGTGGCAATACGAGACCAACTGCGGCGTGCGGCCATGGAGTAACCTCGTCAGGGAAGATGTTACAAGTATACCTTGGGGTTACTACTGAGACCGCTCGAATTCAGCCGTTCATGGCCAGTCTTTTCAGTCGACCATGACGTCGCGTCTCGGCAACCACGTCGCCGAACGTAAGCAGCCCGCGTGCCTTGAGGGCGGGTATGAGCTTGAGCAGCGCCTCGGCGGTTGCAGTGGCATCGCCAATAGCGGTATGGCGCAGCGCTTCAGGAAGCGGGATGTCGAGCCGGGCGGTGAGGGCATCGAGACTGTGATTTGCGGATTCGCCATACACGATGGCGGAAAGCAGGACGGTGTCGAGGACCGGGTGATCGAATCGCACCCCGATATGGACCTCGTCGCGTCGCAGGAATGCCAGGTCAAAATCGGCGTTATGTGCCACCAGCACGGCCCCCTGGGCGAAACGGTATAGGCGGCGCGCCACCGTTTCGATACCGGGCGCATCGGCCACCATCGTATCGGTGATGCCATGAATTTGGGTGGACGATGAAGGAATCGGGCGGCCCGGATTCACCAGTGTGTCGAGCACTTCGGTATCGATCCGTCGGCCATTCACAATGCGCACGGCGGCAAGCTGAACGATCTCGTCGCCACTGCCCGGCAGCAGGCCGGTGGTTTCGGTGTCGAACACCACGTAGGTCAGTTCGTCGATCGGGCACTCATTGAATTCGCCACTGCGACTCTTCGAAAGCAGCTTGAAATCATAGGCAACCTGCCGCGGCGCGGTGGCGGGCACGTGGGGCACGGTATCGGCGCGTTCCAACGACAGCACGTAGGCTGAGTCGCTGTCTTCGGGCGTGGCGAGCAGGTCGGTGACCAGCAGGCGCAGACGGGCGAGCAACGCCTGGCCCTCAGACGTGTGGCAGATGACCTCGACCTCGCTGTCGATGTCGGGGCTCTGCTGCAGCTTGGCATACGCAGCCGTGATTGGCGCTTCGTCGATGTAGTCGAACAGGCTGCGGTCGAGGCAGGGTGCATCGGTCTCCGGTTGCCCGAGAAGCTCGCGCGCGAGGCCGTTGTAGAGCGCCAGCCTGTGGTCGGGCGTGCATAGCGCAATGCCCACCGGTACGTCGGCCATGAGCCTGAGCAGGCGTTCTTTCTCCATGACCTGCTGGGTGGTTTCGCGTGCCACGGCTTCAGCCAGTTCGTTGCGCGCCTCATTTAGATGGCGCATCAACGCTGTCGCTGCCGGGGCAAGATCGCCCAGGTGGCGGGCCTTCATGTCGCTCAGTTCACCCTTGATGTTGGCCTGTGTTCGCGCGCGCAGCTCGCCCGCCAGATGTTCGATGGGTTTGGCGACGTTCTCGTCGAACAGGCGCCAGACGCCGAGGATCAATCCCAGTGCCAGGAAGCCGGCAAGGGTACCGCCTGAAATCACTGCGGTCAGCGCGTCAGGGTGAGGGTTGCGCTGATAACCTACGTACAGCGCCGCGGTCAGCGCCAGCGCAATGCTGCCGGCCAGCGCGGCAAACAGCAGGAAGATGCGCAGCCTCAGGCTGAAACGATGAATATTCGGCAGGCGCTGCGGCATGGCTTAAGCGGGTACGGCGGCACCGCAGGCCGCCCGCAAGACCGGGCTGTCTGCGTCGAGGCTTTGCCATTGTGCGCCTTCGAGTATGCCGTTGGCGTCGATATGAGCCCCGCCAATGAGATCGGCGCCCAGCTTCTGCCTGCAGTCGAATGCCATGGGTACCGAGCGGGTCGGGTGCCAGCGCTCTACCAGCAATACTTCGGTCACGACAAGCCCCGGGCGTTCGGCTGATTCCACGCGATTGCGGGTGTCGAGCGCCATGAATCGGACAGTGACGGGTTGGAGATAGGTCCACGGAGCCCAGAACGCACTGCGCTCGCCTTTGCCGACGATGGCGACCGAAGCCGGCAGCGCCGATGTGATGCGGTCGAACCAGGAGTATTCATTCCAGACGCTGTAGCCGATCATGCTGGCGCCGATTACTGCGGGCATGAGCCAGCGCGGTGCGCTGCGGCCCGTACGGCGCAGGGTATGGCGAACAATGTAAATGAGGCAGGCCGCAAAGATGCCGATGGCCGCCATGGAGAGAAGATCTACCCACATAGTGATTCCTTAGCGCAGTGCGCCTTTGTCGTGGCCGATGGCGGCCTGCATTGTGCGTACTACGACAAACGCATCACGCAAGTGATTGCGTTCGAAGTCTGAAAGATCGGCCGGAGCCAGATAGTTGCTGATTTCACGGCCTTCCTTGATAAGGTGAGCCTGGTTCTGCAGCCGAAGCATGGCAATGACGTCGTAGGCTTCGATCAGATCGCGCGCGCCCGATTCAGAAATGACGCCCGCCTCTTGAGCGGCAAGCAGCCGGCTGCGGGTGTTCACGTCAGTGATACGACCCTGCAGCGCATAGACGCGTGCCAAGTCGGTGACCGGAATGACGCCGTTGTGCTTCATGTCGATATGGTTTCGATACGGGCCTGTGCGTACCGTGGAAAACCCCCGTATGAGACCCAGTGGCGGGACGTGTTTGAGGCTGTTGGCAACCATGTGCGCCACGAAGATCGAATTGCGCGACGCCATCTCGAGTGTTTCTGCCTGTAGGTCACGATACAGAGACGCCGAGCCGCCGATCGGGCGCAGATCAAACATGACAGATGCGAGCATCTGCGACTGCGGCTCATGAGTGACCGCCCATTCCTGAAAATACTTGCGCCACACCCGTACGGGCTGGCACCAGCGCGGATTCGTCGCCATCATGTCGCCGGGGCAATACACATACCCGCATTCGTTCAGCCCGTCGCTGACTCTGTGCGCGAGTGCTGCGAAGTAGGGCATGTCGGCCTGAGTGACGCTGTCATCGAGAAACAGGCAGTTGTCTTGATCGGACAGCCCGGATTGTTCCTGCCGCCCCTGACTGCCACAGGCGAGCCACAGGTAAGGAACAGGTGCGGGGCCGAGCTCTGCTTCCGCCATGGCAAGCAGCCGCCGGGTGATGGTATCGGCGACATCGGTGATCAGCCGGGTCACCACTTCGTGCGCCTGGTTGGCGCCCACCAGCTGGAGCAGCAGGCGTGGTATGCGATGACTGACTTCTGCCATGTCAGCGACACTTTCGGCCCGCATGATGTCTTTCACGAGTGCCGCCGCGGTCGAGGCCTGGAAGCGAGTGATGTCCGTCTGTGTGATCATGCCCACGAAGTGCCCCTCCTCGGCGATGGGCAGGT
>JAEZGR010000126.1 GCA_023437255.1 Pseudomonadota bacterium
GGTCAGAAGCCCGTAGCTCCGCCTTGCCGTGTCTTCCGGTGTGTATGACCGAACCCCTATTTTTCGCCTGTCCTCTGCGCGGCAAAAAGCGCAGACCTCCTGTAGTCTCTTGCCCGGCGATCTTTGCCTCTCGTGTCTTCACCGTATTAGGTGCATCATTCTTGTGCCTGTCTGCTGCGGTAAATGCCCAGACAAGCAGAAGCCTGCCCGAAACAATGGAAAAATCCGTGCTGACGCACCCGGAGGTGCAGGCGCGGTTTCATGACTTCCTTTCCACGCTAGAAGGTCAGACCATCCAGCGCGGCAGTTTGCGGCCGCAGGTTTCGGTAGAGGCCTGGACCGGGCAGGAGTGGCGTACCGGCAGCTCGACCGACCCCTCCACCAATTGGTCGCGCAACGGCTATACGCTGCAGTTGCGTCAATTGCTGTTCGACGGGTTCAAGACCATCAATACCGTACGCCAGCAGGGCTTCGAGAAGCTCTCGGCCTATTTTACGCTGCTTCATACGATCGACTCGATCGCACTCGAAGCGGCCCTGGCGCATCTTGACGTGGCCCTGTATCGCGAGCTGGAGCGGCTGGCGGAAGAAAACTACCAAGCCCACCTCGACACGCACGTTCAGATCGAGGAGCGCCAGGAATCGGGCGTCGGGCGCGGCGTTGACCTGGAGCAGTCGCGCGGGCGGCTGGCGCTGGCTCAATCCAACCTGATGACCGAGTCGGCCAACGTCAACGACGTTTCCCAGCGCTATCAACGGCTGGTCGGCGATATGCCGCCACCGGTGTTGCTGGAAGCTCCCGATGTCGCAACGTGGCTGCCCAAGCAGCCGGAATCGTTCACCGGTGAACTGCGCAGCAACCCTGAATTGCTTGCGAAGCAGGCGCTGGTGCAGGCGGGCGTGGCAACGGTTGATGCGGCCAAGGGTCTGCACAGCCCCACGCTCGAGCTGCGCGCCTCGACTGGCAAAGACCACAATCAGCCTGGGTTGCCGTATCGGGACGCCCACAGTTCCAACGTTCAGCTGGTGCTGTCGTACAACTTGTACCGGGGCGGCGCCGACCAGGCGCGCATCCGTCAGACCAAGGCCCAGCAATATGCCGCGCGCGATGTGCGCGACTACACCTGCCGCAATGTCCAGCAGGAGCTGGCCATTGCCTGGAACAACATCGTGAAGCTGCGCGAGCAGATGCCGTTTCTGCAGCAGCACGTAGAGGCCACGACGCGCGTGCGTACGGCCTACCGGCAGCAGTTTCAGATTGGCGAACGCTCATTGCTCGATGTTCTTGATACCGAGAATGAGCTGTTCGACGCGCGCCGTGCGCTGGCCACCGCCGAAATCAGTCTGCAACGCGAGGAGCTGCGCTGGTTGATGCGCGCGCACCGCCTGCTGCAGGCGGTAGACATCGCGGCCCCTTACGACACGCCGCCCGAGGAAGCCGCCCGGCTGGAATTCCCCGACGAAATCGCACAGGCCTGCGCCAAGGCGTTGCCCGATACCTCACGGCTGCGTCCGGTTGACGTGCGCTATGGGGAGGGGTTGAAGCCGCCCGTGCTCGTACCTGCGGAACCACGACATGACTGACGAATCCGACTCCCAGGGAGCCTCGCAGGGCTCCAAGGCGGATCTCGCCCGGATGGATGGTGAGTTTATCCGCGTCCTCGAGGACCTGATCGATGTGCTGGTGAGCAAGGGCGTGGTCAACCTGACCGATCTGCCTCCGCATGCACTCGAAAAGCTGAGCCAGCGTCGCAGGGCACGCCGTCGCCTGCGCAACGCGCTTGATCTCATTGAGGGTGAAGACGATATCTTATGAATGAACCGATTCCCCCTCACCTGGTGCACGATGACAGCCTTCTGGGCTGTCTCGTTACCTTGACGGAGTATTTCGGGCACCCGCAATCGGCGCAAGCGCTCTCGAGCGGCCTGCCATTGCCGGGTAACCGCCTGACGCTGCAGACCTTTCCGCGCGCCGCGGCCCGTGCCAATTGCTCGTCCAAGATCGTACGCCTGCAGTTGTCCGACATTCAGGCGCCCCTGCTGCCGGCCATCCTGCTGTTGAACGGTGACCGTGCCTGCGTGCTGCTTGAGGTGCGTGGGGATACCTGCGTCATTCAGTATCCCGAAGCGGGGAGCCCCGTCGAGATCCCCACGGCGCAGCTGCGTGAAGCGCATGCCGGCCTCGTGGTGTTCGTGAAGCCTTTGTTCCGCTTCGAGCCCCGCGCGCGCAGCAATGTGGAAGAGTCGTCGCGCCACTGGTTCTGGTCGGCCATGTTTCATAACCGGGGCCTGTACCGGGATGCCATGATCGCCAGTGTTCTGGTGAATATATTCGCGTTGGCCATGCCGCTGTTCACTTTGAACGTGTACGACCGGGTGCTGCCGAACAATGCGGTCGAGACGCTGTGGGTGCTGGCGTCCGGAATCGTGCTGGTGATCATCTTCAATCTGGTGCTTTCGTCGGCCCGGGCTTATGTTCTGGACACGGCCAGCAAGAAGGTCGATGTGCGTCTTTCTGCACAAATCATGGAGCGCGTGCTCGATCTGCGCATGGAAAGCCGGCCGGCTTCGGTCGGGTCGTTCGCGGCGAATCTGCGTTCCTTTGAAACCGTGCGCGATTTCATCGCTTCGGCGAGCCTGACCACCGTTGTCGACCTGCCTTTTGTTCTGCTGTTTCTGGGGGTGCTCTGGTGGATCGCTCCGGTCATGATCTTTCCCCTGATCGTCGCCATTGTCGTTGTCTTGCTCATTTCCTTCGTTGCGCAGCTGCGTATCGGGAGGCTGGTGAAGGAGACCTTCCAGGCCACTGCGCAGCGCAATGCCAGTCTGGTTGAGTCGTTGAGTGGCCTGGAAACGGTCAAGATCCTGAACGCACAAAGCGAGATGCAGCGCCGCTGGGAAAGCTCAACCGAGTTCCTGGCGCGCATGAACGCGCGTATCAAGCGGCTTTCTTCGGTGGCGGTGGGGTCGGTACAAACGGTGCAGCAGCTGACCACGGTCGCTGTGGTGGTCATCGGCGCCTACCTCATACAGGATGCTGCCATCTCCATGGGCGGCATCATTGCTGCATCAATGATTACCGGGCGGTGCCTTGCACCCTTCGGCCAGGTTGCCGGGCTGCTCATGCAGTTCCAGAACGCGCGTGCTTCCCTGGGCTCCATCGACAAGTACATGGAGATGCCCGTGGAGCGCCCGGCTGAGCGGAACTTTGTGCCACGCCCATTCCTCAAGGGCGAGGTCGAGCTGCGCAACGTTTCGTTCGCCTACCCCGGCGCCGCTCAACCCGTATTGAATCGCATCAATCTGCACATTCGTGCCGGCGAAAAGGTGGGTATTCTGGGCCGCATCGGCTCCGGGAAATCCACCCTCGAGAAGTTGATTCTGGGTCTTTATCAGCCCACTTCCGGCGCCGTGCTGATTGACGGCATCGACATTCAGCAAATCGACCCGGCCGATCTGCGTCGCAGCATCGGCTACGTGCCTCAGGATCCTGTGCTGTTCTACGGCAGCCTCAAGCAGAATCTGACCATGGGCGCGCCCTTCGCGACCGACAAGCAGATGATCGACGCCTCGCGCATCGCCGGCGTCGACGAGTTCGCTGCGCGCCACCCCGACGGATACGACATGATCATCGGCGAGCGGGGAGACTCTCTTTCCGGGGGCCAGCGCCAGTCCATCGCCGTAGCCCGCGCCCTGGTGAATGATCCGCCTGTATTGCTGCTGGATGAGCCCAGCAGCAATATGGATAACCAAAGCGAGTCGTTGCTCAAGCGTCGTCTGCAGCAGGTGACCCCGGGCAAGACATTGATCCTCATTACCCACCGCACGTCGTTGCTGACGCTGGTTGACCGCCTGATCGTGATTGATGCCGGGCGCGTAGTTGCCGACGGGCCGAAGGAGCAGGTTGTCGAGGCCCTGCGGGAAGGACGTATCGGCAAGGTGGAGGCGTCATGACGAGGCACGAGGAACGCAGACCGATCTCTGTCTCGCGTGCCGAGGCGCAATGGAGCGATGCCGCCGATGCCCTCGAGCTGCAGAACGCGCGGGGCGCCCGTTCGCTGGTGTGGATTTCGCTCTTCGCAATCGCGGCGTTACTGTCCTGGGCCTATCTCGCGACGATTGATGAAATCGTGCGAGGCAACGGCAAGGTGGTGCCCTCGCAGCAGGTTCAGGTGGTTCAGAGCATGGACGGCGGTGTCGTTCAGGAGATCTTGGTCCGGCCGGGCATGGAGGTGGAAGAGGGGCAGGTTCTTGTCCGTATCGATCCCACTCGTTATTCGTCGTCACTGGGCGAAAACCGCGCAGAGCTCTTCAGCCTGGAGGCCAAGGCAGCGCGCCTGCAGGCCTTGGCGAGCGGTCAACCCTTTGAAGCACCCGAGCAGGTGCTGGCGGAAGCGCCCCACATTGTTGAGATGGAGCGGCGTATCTGGACGACGCGACAGGACGAGCTCAATGCGATCACGCGCCAGGCCGACGACCAGTTGCGTCAGCGCGAGGAAGAGCTGAAAGAAACTCAGGCAAACCGCGACCAGGCGGCCACCAGTTGCGACCTGACGTCGAAGGAACTGAAGGTGACGCGGCCCCTGCTGAAAAGCGGTGCGGTGTCGGAGGTGGATATTCTGCGCCTGCAACGCGACGTAGCCCGATACTGTGGCGAGGCCAAGGCGGCTGAAGCCCAGATCGACCGGCTTCATGCCGCGATTGAGGAAGCACGCAGCAAGCGCATCGAGGCCGAGCTGAACGTGCGCAATGACGCCGCCTCGCAGTTGGCCGATACCCGTGCCAGACTTGCCTCCTTGCGGGAAACGCAGGTTGCGCTGGCGGATCGCGTCAAGCTTTCTGAAGTGCGTTCACCCGTGCGCGGCACCGTCAATACGCTGAAGACCAACACGGTGGGCGGAGTCGTACAACCCGGCGAAGCGATCGTTGAAATCGTTCCGGCAGATGACTCCCTGTTGATCGAGACGCGTATCCACCCGCGAGATATTGCCTTCCTGTATCCGGGTCAGACTGCTGAAGTGAAATTCACGGCGTACGACTTTACCGTGTATGGGGGCATGGACGGGCGTGTGGAGCAGATCAGCGCGGACACCATCACCGATGAAAAGGGTGACGCATATTATGTGGCACGCGTGCGCACCGACTCCGCACAGTTGCGAGATGGCATGTCCATTATTCCCGGCATGCAGGCGGACGTGCATATCCTCACGGGTAAGCGCACCATTTTGCAATTCCTGTTGAAACCGGTGCTTCGGGCGCGCTCCAACGCTTTCACCGAGCGATGAGCAGGGGGTTACTGTCGTGATCGCCAATGTTTCAAAACGCAACAGGTACGTAGACTTGGCATGAGTTCAGAGGAATCTATGCAAGCCCGTCCTGTAATGATGTTGACCCACGACGACCAGTTGTGGCAGCACTGGAAGCGTGTGCCCGTCGTTCATTGGCTGCCGGCGCGCGGCCGTGCATGGGATGACCTGTCGCGCTGGCAGGCGCGGCAGCAGCGGTTACTCGTGTTGGATGCGGACTTGCCTCGCTTGCCGCCCTTCGATAGTCCCCAGTGGCGCAAGGCCGCCGGAGCGCTGGATATTCTGGTTGCCAGCCCCAAGCCCAACGATGAGCAGGGCCGGAAGTTTCTGGCCGCGGGAGCCAAAGGATACATACACGCCTACGCTACGCTTGGCGGCTTGGATACGGCACTGACCGCCATTGCAAACGGCGGCGTATGGATGGGGGCGTCACTGCTTTCCATGCTCTTGCAGCAAGTCAGTCGGGGCTCGCCGCCGGCCGGTGGCCCAGCACATTGGGCCGACGGCCTGACTCCCCGCGAAATCGAGGTTGCCGAGCGCGCCGCCCGCGGCCTGGCGAACCAGGCGATCGCAGATCAATTGGGAATTACCGAACGTACGGTGAGAGCCCATATCTCTTCGGTATTCGAGAAGTTGGGTGTTGCAGACCGTCTTATGCTTGCGCTGCGGGTGCATGGTATTTCCGAATAACTGCTGAGT
>JAEZGR010000218.1 GCA_023437255.1 Pseudomonadota bacterium
GGGGCAGTCTTCGACGTCGATGCCGGTGTCTGCCACGGCCGAGGAGTCGCCGTTCGGCGAATCCTGGGCGTTCTCAGTGCCGGTGTGCGCGTTTCCCGGGGTGCCTGGCGATTCATTGTCGCCAGCCGTATTGCTTGGGGGCGCGCCCGTTTCCGGCGCGGGCCACGGGGCGCCGCCCGCTTGACCCCCGGAGTGCGTGGCGCCGGGAACGGCTGTGTTGCCTGGAATGGCGGGCGGGGTGGCGGGGTCAGACGTTCGCAGGCACCAGAGCCCCACGCAGGGCAGGTCGGGCGTGACGAGTGCGTTGGCGCCCGGCACGGCGGCTTGCCCGCCGGGGAGCTCGAGGGCGCTGCCAGAATCGGCGTGGGCGTCTTCCGCCGCGAGCTCTGCCGTGGCCGACGCGTGCAGGCCCGTGAAGCGTGTGACACGACCGTGAGCAGGGAGTGGCCAGGCCACGGCATGCGACTGCATGACCAAGGCGATTTCGCGTTGCACCGGCACAAAGCCACCGCGCTTCATGGCGAGCGAGCCGTAGCGCGTATCGTCGGGCGCCAGCTGCCGCATCAGATTGCGCACGCCGGGCAGCAGCGGTTCGTGCAGCCAGGTGAGACGCAGCACCAGCGTGTTGACCTGAAGTGTGTTTTGCCCCGAGTTTGGCCCGCGGCCCTGGGGCCAGCCCTGTGCCATGCGACGCTGGTGCTGCTCGTGCAGATAATCGTTGTCGATGACGGGCAGGGCGTCGCTGCGTGCCAGCTCGGGGGCTGAGGAAGCGAAATCCTGAAAACCCGCCAGCGAGGGAGAAACCAGACGGATGCGCCAGGCAGGCAGCAACGTGGCGTGCGTGCGGCGCTGCATGGCGCGCTGCAGGCGTGCCTGGGCCTGCTGGGGCGCAGGTGCCGCATACAGCGGCAGAAGCGCCTGGGCGAAGGCATGGTCGAGCGCAACGGGGTCGGCCTGCTGCGTGATGGCGGCGCGGCCGGCCTGCAGGAGCGCCAGGCTGACCGCCTGCCGTACAAAATACCAGTGAACGGCTTCGATGCCGCCCAGGCCCATGAGCAGGATGGGCACGGCGGCAAGCAGGAACTCGACGCTGCCTTGGCCCGCGCAGGCGCGAGGGCCGGCGAGCGGCGCTGCAGGCGAAACAAGTAAGGGCATGCCGGTAGTGTGCCGACATGCCCTTCATGCGTCGATTGTGGAGATTGCGCAGACGTGCGCAGCGCCCTCAGTGCAAGGTCTGTGAACCGGTATCGCCCAGGTTTTCGACGAACAGGCCCGCGCAGTCGACGGCGTCGAACTCATAGGGTTTGCCGCAGAAGTTGCACGAGACGGAGATGGACTCGCGCTCTTGAAGGATGGAGTCGACTTCTTCGCGACCTAGCATGCGCAGCATGTTGCCGACTCGCGTACGCGAACACGGGCAATGCCATTCGACCTGGCGCGATTCGACTTCAAGGAGTGTTTCTTCCCAGAATAGGCGACGAATGATGGTGTCGGTCTCGGTTTGCAACAGTTCTGCGCCGCTGAGCGTGGAGGCAAGGTGTGTGACCCGGTTCCAGGATTCTGCGCGCGACTCGGGTGTGGACTCGGCCCCTGCGGGATCGTTCGGCCCTGCCGCGCTGGGGCGCAAGCCGCCCGCGTCGGGCAGGCGCTGCAGCAGCATGCCTGCGACCCGGTCGCCGTCGGCGGCAAGCCACAGGCGCGTATCGAGCTGTTCGGAGTTGCGCATGTACGCTTCCAGCACGGCGGAAACGCTTTCGCCTTCCATGGGCACGATGCCCTGGTAGGGTGCCATGTCGTTGTCGCGGCCCGGGTCGAGCAGCACGGTGAAGCGCCCGCTGCCGTTGGCGTTGAGCAGCGACTGCAGGTTGCCTTCACTGGGAATGAGTTCCGGGTCGCGCAGGCTCACGGTGGCGCGGAATGTAAGGTCGGACGTGCATTCGACCACGATGAGCGACACCGGTCCGTCGCCTTGCAGCTGCAGCACGACGGAGCCCTGGAACTTGATGTTGGTGGCCAGCAGGATGGAGGCGGCGGTGAGCTCGCCCAGCAGACTGCGTATGCATTCAGGGTATTGCTGATGGGCCAGGCCGGTCTGCCACGCAGATTCGAGCCTGACTGCCTGGATGCGGGTGCTGTTGTCGGCCAGGAGGTATTTCTTGAAGGTGTCGGTCATTACGGCATTTTAGCCGATCACTTCCGTGCCGTTTCGGCGCGCACGGCGGCGAGCATGCTGCGCTGCTGCTCGCGCGCACGCAGCACGTGGCGCCGCACCTGGCCGTCGGCCGTGAGCGGCAGCCGGTCGACGAACTCCACTTCTTGGGGAACCTGCCAGGCCGCCAGACGTTGTCGAACATGAGCCTGCAGCGCCGCCGCGACACCGGCGGCATCGGTGGCTGACGGAGGGTTGTCAATGACCACGAAGGCCTTGACCACGTTGCCGCGGGCGCCTTGCGGTTTGGGCACGACCGCCGCGTTGCTGACACCGGGGTACAGCTTGAGGCAGTCTTCGATTTCGAGGGGGCTGACCCGGTAATTGCCGGCGCGGAAGATGTCGTCGCAACGGCCCACGAACCAGTAATGCTCGTCTTCGTCGGATGAGGCCATGTCGCCCGTGAGGAACCAGTCGCCGAGGAAGCGGGAGCGGGTGAGCGCTTCGTTACCCCAGTACGACAGGAAAAGCACCGGGTCGGCGTGGCCATGTGCATCGCGGATGTTCAGCGCCAGCTGGCCCACCGAGCCGCGCCGGCAATTGCGCCCCTGCGAATCGATGATGGCGACACGATGCCCGGGGATCGGGCGCCCGATGCTGCCGGGGCGAGACGGCCACTTCTGCCAGCTGTCGCCAATGAAGCCCGGGGCTTCGGTGAGCCCGTACAGGCTGTTGGGCTGCGTGCCGAAGTAACCTTGCGCCCAGTCGTGCAAGGGGGCAGACAGCACTTCGCCGAGGAGGGTGAGCGCACGCAGGGAGTGCGAGGGTTCAGGCGCCTGGCCGCTGGCTTCGTGCATGAGCGCAATGTCGCTGGGAAGCAGTACCGTATTGGTGATGCCATGCCGGCGCAGCAGTTCCAGGGCTTCGAGGCCTTGTGCCGGGCGCCGCGTCGTGACCAGTGGTCGGCCGAAATACAGCACGGCCAGCAGCCCGTGCAGCAGACCCGGCGCGGTAGACCAGTCGAGCGGGCTCCAGAAGAGGTCGCCCGGCTGAGGGAACCAGTTCTGAGCGGCTACAAATGCGGGCAGGATGCCGATGAGCACCCGGTGCGCGTGAAGCACACCCTTGGGCATGCCGGTGGTGCCCGCCGTGTAGAGAAGAATGGCGGGATCGTCGGCCTGGCAGGCCACCACCGTGAACTCGCCGCTCTCGCGCGCCATGAGGGTGCGCCACGACAGCGTGTCGTCATTCTGAAACTCAAGTGCCACCAGCTGCTGGACCGAAGGGCACAGCTTCATGATGCGGCCCAGCTCGGGCGCGGCCGAGGCATCGGCAATGACCACGCGCGTTTCGGAATCACGCAACCGCAGGCTGAGGCCGTCTTCGCCCAGCTGGGGCGACAGTGGTACCAGCACGGCACCCGTGGCCAGAATCGCCATGCTGGCGGCGACCGCTTCCGGGCGCGGCGGCATGATCACGGCCACGCGGTCGCCTTTCTGCAGGCCCATTTTGCGCAGCCCGTTGGCCAATTTGTTCGAGAGTTCAGCCAACTGACCGTATGACCAGTCGCTGGCGTCGCCATGGGCATCTTCGTGGCGCATGGCCAGGCGACGCCCTTCCATGACATTGCCCGACCAGCGTTGCAGACACGCCTGCGCGATGTTGAACTGGGCAGGTACCAACCATTGGTAAGACGAATACAGAGTCGGATATTGGTCGCTCATGTGCACGCTTCACTTGCTGGCGGGGCGAAAGGGCGGATGTGAAATCTAGTGAAGCATGGCTGAGTTCATCGATCCGCGCAATGCCTGTGCTGTTTGTAAAAGGGAGCTATGGGGGAATACCCCTAACGCATCCTGGGGGAAGGTTCTTTGGGCTTGCGCGCGGGGCGCGCATCAACAAGCCGGGTGCCGAGCAGTCGATCGTGCAGGAACTGCCCCTCGCGGTCGAACCAGCTGTAGATGAAGAGCGTGAAGGGCGCAAACACGATCAGCAGATCGGTGGAGGCGTAGCCGGTGACGCGCGATGCGCCCTGCACCAGCAGCGCCGCAAGCAGGGGTATGGGCCAGATCAGCAGATAGCGCAAGACCAGTCGACCCATGCGCGGCGTGCGTCCATCGCGATCGACCAGCCGGATATCCCAGGTTTTCATGGGCAGGGTCTGCCCCCCGCGCCAGCACACCAGAAAGTAAATGCCGATGGCGACAAACAGCAGCACCTGGCGCAGGTGACGGAACATCAGTGCGTCATGGCTCTCGGTGAGCGTGTCGAAGATGTAGCCGGCGGCAAAGACGATGCCGAACAGCAGCACGCCTTCGTACATCATGCTGGCAAAACGGCGCAGGCGGGTGGGAGTGGTGGCGGTGGCAGAAACGACGTCGGACATGGAAGTGGCGGTGATGAACGAGTGCGTCATTATCCATGATGCGCAGCGAGCGATGAAGCAAGTGCTGCGTACGGGAACGGCAGACGTGAAAAAGCCGCCTTTGCAGGCGGCCCGACGGTACTGCGGTGTTGCTTGATGCTTAGTGTGCGGCGCTCGTGTTGGTGTTGAGCGAGCCTTCGACGCGAACGTAGCCGAACATGCCAGCAATCTTGGCCACGATTCCCTTGACGTTGAACAGCGGGGCAAAGGACATCTGGTGGTCGATTTCCTGCTGGATCAGCTTGCGTTCCAGTTCGTCGGTGAGCATCACGTTGCGGTTGAAGTGGTTCATTTGGGTGGCCTCGGTCAGGGATTTCCCTAATTGTAGGTAGAAACCCTAGTAATTGCAACCCCAATTGACGAACCGCTTCAAGTTCTGTAGCTATTTGCCACCATCTCGAATGAAAACAGCCGGCAGTCGAGCGCGCCGTTATACACGGGCGTGCGGCGCCGGGGCTTCAGGCGCAGGCGCGAAGGCAGCTCCAGATCGCTGGTGATCACGTTCAAATGCCAGCCTGCGTAGTGGCGCTTCAGGTTTTCCGACCACACCGGCCAGAATGCGGGGTCGTCTTCCATGCGTTCGCCGTAGGGCGGGTTGGTGACGATCCAGCCGGGTTCGGACTCCGGGCGCACCTTGCGTGCGTCGCCGACTTCGAAGCGAATCGTGTCGGGCGAGAGCATGGCGCGTTCGCGGTTGGCCTGGGCCGCGGCTATGGCGCGCGGGTCGATGTCGTAGCCGACGAGCGGGGTGTCGAGCTGCGCGGCGATGCGACTGCGGGCTTCTTCTTTGATGTCGCGCCAGTGGCGGGCATCGTGGCCGCGCATGCGCTCGAAACCGAACGGGCGCCAGATGCCCGGGGGTACGCCAAGCGCGATCCAGGCGGCCTCGATGAGCAGGGTGCCGCTGCCGCAGAAGGGGTCGAGCAGAGCGGCGGAAGGGTCCCACTCTGCCAGGGCCAGCAGGCCCGCCGCCAGGTTTTCGCGCAAAGGCGCCTCGCCCTTGTCGAGGCGCCAGCCGCGTTTGAAGAGCGACTCACCCGAGGTGTCGAGGTACAGCGTGGCACTGTGTTCGTCGAGGAACTGGTGCACCCTGGCGTCGGGTCGCACGGTGTCGATATCGGGACGTGCGCCTTCGCGTTCGCGCAGGCGGTCACAGATGCCGTCTTTCGCCCGCAGATTGCAATATTGCAGGCTTTGCATGGGGCTGCGCACTGCCGAGGTGTCGACCCGCAAGGTATGTTCGGGCCCGAACCAGCGTTCCCACTCCGTTTCGCGTGCCAGGGCGAGAATGTCGTCTTCGGTGCGCACGGGTGCATGGGCGACCCGGACCAGGATCCGGGTGGCCAGGCGTGAGTACAGATTCGCCTTCAGCACGCCGGTCCAGTCAGCTTCGAAATGGCAACCGGCACGGCCCTTGCGCACAGCGTCGTAACCCAGGGCGCTCAGTTCAGCGGCCAGGGCATCTTCAAGCCCCTGAGGGCAGGGCGCGAACACCTGCAGCGTGCCGGGCATGGCCCGTTCCCGCTGACGCCGGGGCGCTTCCGAGCGCGACGCGTTCGGACGCGGGGCGCCCGCTCGGGGTGCCGCCGGTCTGGCTGCTGCGGGCTTGGCGACCGGCGCCGTTTCAGTCGCGCTAAGTTTTTCCTGTTCGCGCTGGCGCAGCGCGGCCTGGCGTGCGCGTGCGCCACTGCGCGTGCGCCGGCCTGCGGTGTCGCCGTCTTCCGAGGGCTTTGTGCGCGCGCGGGGAGCGAGCGAGAGGGTCTTGCGGGGTTTCGGGTCTGTCATGGCGTTCAGAAAGGTTTGACCACCACCAGGACCAGGACGAGCGCCAGTATCAGCACCGGCACCTCGTTGAACCAGCGGTAGTAGCGGTGTTCGCGGGTGTTTGCGTGCCGCTCGAAGGTGGCAAGCATCCGCGCGCACACCCCGTGGTAAATGACCAGCCCCACCACCAGCAGAAGCTTGGCATGCATCCAGCCGGACGCCCGACCGATGCCATAGCCCAGAAACAGCCAGAGGCCGAACACCAGGGCGAGGATGCCCAGGGGGGTCATGAATCGATAGAGACGCCGTGCCATGCCCACCAGGTGGTCGTAGGTGGGCCCGTCGCCGGTCTGCGCGAGGTTCACATAGATGCGGGGCAGGTAGAACAGCCCCGCAAACCAGGCGGTGACGAAAAGAATGTGCAGGGCCTTTACCCAGAGCATGTTCGCTTCCTCAGCCGCGCAGTTGGCCTTCGCCGGTGAGCACCCACTTCATCGTGGTGAGCCCTTCGAGGCCCACAGGGCCCCTGGCGTGCAGGCGGTTGGTGGAAATGCCGATCTCCGCACCCAGGCCATACTCGAAGCCGTCGGCAAAACAGGTGGGCAGGTTCACATATACCGAGCTGGAGTCGACCTCGCGCTGGAATCGGTTGGCGGCGGCCAGATCCTCGGTCACGATCGATTCAGTGTGCTGGGAGCTGTAGCGTTCGATGTGGGCCATGGCCTCGTCGATGCTGTCGACGACGCGAATGGCCAATATGGGCTCCAGATATTCGGTGAGCCAGTCGTCTTCGGTGGCGGGCAGCGTGGTGGGCAGGATTGCCCGAACGCGTTCGCAGCCGCGCAGTTCGACCCCCTTCGATACCAGGGTGGCCGCAATGCCGGGCAGCAGGCTGGCGGCGACGTCAGCGTGCACCAGCAGGGTCTCGACCGCGCCGCAGATGCCGTAGCGATAGGTCTTGGCGTTGACCACGATGTCGTGGGCCTTGGCCGGGTCGGCGGCCTTGTCGAGGTAGACATGGCAATTGCCGTCGAGATGCTTGATGAGCGGCACCCGTGCCTCGCGCGAAAGTCGTTCGATCAGGCCCTTGCCGCCCCGCGGAACGATGACGTCGATGTACTCGGTGAGCGTGACCATTTCACCCACCGCGGCGCGGTCGGTGGTGTCGACGACCTGTACGGCATCGGAAGGCAGCCCTGCGGCAGTGAGCCCTTCCTGGATGATCGCGCCCAGCGCCTGGTTCGAGTGAAAGGCTTCGCTGCCGCCACGCAGAATGGTGGCATTGCCCGATTTTAGGCACAGTGCGGCGGCGTCAATCGTGACGTTGGGGCGTGATTCGTAGATGATGCCGATTACCCCCAGCGGCACGCGCATCTGCGCGACGCGCATGCCGTTGGGCCGGGTGGAGGTCGGGCCGAGACTGCCGACGGGGTCGTCCATGGCGGCGATCTGGCGCAGGCCGTTCACCATGCCCGACAGCGCCTTGTCGCTGAGCGTGAGCCGGTCAAGCATGGCGTCGGCGAGGCCATTGCGACGGCCTGCTTCGAGGTCGCGGGCGTTTTCCTGTTTGAGGTGGTCGCTGCGCGCTTCGATCAGTTCGGCCATGGCCAGCAGGGCGGCGGCCTTGGAGCGGCCGGATGCATTGCGCATCTGGCGTGCGGCGGCGCGCGCCCGACGGCCGTATGCCTGCATGGCGGCACGCGTGTCGGTGTGCGTGGTCTGTTCAGTCATGTCTTTCGTTCCACAGTAATACGCAGGAGTAGCCTGGCGAGTTCTTCCCAGGGGTCGTCGAGCAGGCCGGGCACCTTCAGGCCCTTGGCCAGGCGATCGACCTCATGGGCATGCTGTACGGCGGCGGGCCAGGCCCGTGGCGCCACGCGGGCGAGTGTGCGCTTCAGGCCCTGTTCGCGCGGACCGAACACGCGGTTGCGCCGCATTTCGGCATTGATATCGCCGCCGGCGGCCTGGATGGCGGCCAGACGGGCGAGCAGACGAATCTCGTCGCCGACGGCCCACAGCACGAGCGGCAGGGCCTCGCCCTCGCCACGCAGGCCGCGCAAGATCGCAAGGGCGCGTTCGGAGCGGCCGGCCAGCATGGCATCACGCAGATCGAACACATCATAGCGCGCCACATCAAGCACGGCTCGGCGCACATCGTCGCCCGACAGATTGCCGGCGGGGTAGAGCAGGCCGAGCTTCTGAATTTCCTGGAAGGCCGCCAGCAGATTGCCTTCGACCTTGTCGGCCATCCACGCGAGCGTGTCGGCATCGAGCGTCTGGCCCTGACGCGCCAGGCGCTGGCCGATCCAGCGGGGCAGCGCGGCACGATCGATGGCGGGCACTTCGACGACGGTGGCGGTCTCGAAGAGGGCGGTCGCCCATTTGCTGGACCGGGTGGCGCGGTCGAGCCGCGGCAGGCTCAGCGAGACAAGGGTGTCGGGCAATGCGTTGTCCCGCACCTTGGCGGCCAGGGCTTCGAGCGTCTCTGCCCCGGTCTTGCCCGGCTTGCCGGAAGGCAGCGCCAGGTCGAGCAGTTTGCGATCTCCGAAGAGTGAAACGCTCTGCGTGGCCCCCAGCACGGCCGACCAGTCGCTGCGGGCGTCGAGCACCAGCCGGCTGCGTTCGGTGTATCCGTTGGCTGCGGCGCCCGCCCGCAGGGCGTCGAGTGACTCGATGACGAGCAGGCTTTCGTCGCCCGTGATGATGTAGAACGGGGCAAGGGCGGCGCCGGCCTGCTGTAGATGTTGCAGCAGGCCGTCTGGGTCGAGGCGGCGTCCCATGACGGCCTAGCGCATGCCCGGGTCGGGGTTCAGGTTGGGAGTGCCCCACATGGGCGTGCCCGTGGGGGCAGGGTCGTTCGACACCGGGGCGAGATTGGAAGGGGTTTCTTCGACCGGCAGCGATTCGGCGTTGTGGTAGGCCTGGATCACGTCGGGTGCGGTCAGGTGGCGCACCACACGATCGACCATTGACTGCTGCATCTGCTGGAACATCGTGGTGATCTCGCTCTGCTTGGCCTGCACAACGTTGTCGTCGTACGGGATCTCGCGAGTGGCGCGCAACGTGGTGGGAGGCAGGATGACGTGCCCCTTGGCGTCGACCAGCTGGAACACGAATTCAAGGTCAAGCTCGTATTCCTCGACACGCCCGTCGGCGTCGATCGAGAGCTGGCGCAGGTTCTCGTTGTTGGCCAGCTGGATCAGTCGCGCATCGGCCTGGGCCGGATCTTCGACGAAGCGCGTATTGGGCGAAGCGGCCACGATGGCGCGGCGCATGGCCGCGCCAAACGAGGAGTTCTTCGCAATATTGGTGTAGAGCGTGTCGAAGGGCAGCGGTGTGGCCCCTTTCAGCCGGAAGCCGCAGGCCGCCAGCAGGGTGCAAGCCGTGAGCAGGGCAAGCAGGGCAAAGCGGCGCAGGGCGCTGCCCGACATGAGCGGGCGAGAGAAAGGGGTCATGACCATTTGGGCTTATCCGACAACGTTCACCAGTTTACCCGGCACCACGATCACGCGCTTGGCGGGTCGCCCTTCGAGGAAGCGGCCCACGGCTTCGTGCTGCAGGGCCGCTGCTTCGATCTGTGCCTTGTCGGCGCCGTTGGGGACGACCAGCGAACCGCGCAGCTTGCCGTTGACCTGCAGCACCAGCTCGATTTCATCGGCAATGAGTGCCGCTTCGTCGACGACGGGCCACGGAGCGTCGAGCAGATCGCCGCTCAGGTCGGCGTAATCCAGCTCGCGCCACAGCTGCCAGGTGATGTGGGGCACCACCGGGTAGAGCACACGCAGAAGAATCGAGGCGACATCGGCCATCGCACGCGCCGCGACATCGGTGTCGGGCAGCTTGGCCGACTCGAGCGCGTTGAGCATCTTCATGCACGTCGACACCACCGTGTTGTAGTGAATGCGCTGGTAGTCGTAGTCGGCCTGCTTGAGCAGAGTGTGGATCTCGCGGCGCAGCGTGCGCGATGCGTCGTCGATGTTCGACCAGTCGGCGTTGCCGGCGCTCAGGCCGCGGCGGATCGTGTCGGCGTTGGATTGACCGAAAGCCCATACCCGGCGCAGGAAGCGGTGCGCGCCCTCGACGCCGGAATCCGACCACTCGAGCGTTTGCTCAGGCGGGCTGGCGAACATGACGAACAGGCGCGCGGTATCGGCGCCCATCGTGTCGATGAGCGACTGGGGATCCACGCCATTGTTCTTCGACTTCGACATGGTGCCGATGCCGCCGTACTCGATCGCCGAACCGTCGGACTTGAGGCGGGCACCAATGATCGCACCCTTGGCGTCGTGCACGTTCTCGACGTCTTCGGGCCAGAAGTACTCGATGCCGCCCTGCGGTGTCTTGCGGTAGTAGATGTGGTTCAGCACCATGCCCTGGCAGAGCAGGCGGGTGAACGGCTCATCGAAGTTCAGCAGCCCGAGGTCGCGCATGACGCGGGTCCAGAAGCGTGCGTACAGCAGGTGCAGCACGGCGTGCTCGATGCCGCCGATGTACTGGTCCATGGGCATCCAGTAATCGTTGCGGGCATCGACCATGGCCTGGTCGTTGTCGGGCGTGGTGTAGCGCATGAAATACCACGAGGAGTCCACAAAGGTGTCCATCGTGTCGGTTTCGCGCCGCGAGGCTGCGCCGCACTTGGGGCAGCTGCAGTTCAGGAAGGCTTCGTCCTTGGCCAGCGGGTTGCCGCTGCCGTCGGGAATCAGGTGCTCCGGCAGCACGACAGGCAGATCGGACTCGGGCACGGGTACCGGGCCGCAATCGGGGCAGTGGATGATGGGGATCGGCGTGCCCCAATAGCGCTGGCGTGAGATGCCCCAGTCGCGCAGGCGCCAGGTGGTCTGGCGTTCGCCCAGGCCCATGGCTTCGAGGTCGGTGGCCACGGCGTCAACGGCGGCAGCCGAATCGAGACCGTCGTACTTGCCGGAGTTGATGGTGCGGCCCGACTGCTTGTCGGCATACCATTCCTGCCATGCGTCGGTGGAGTAGGTCTTGCCTTCGAGGCCGATGACCTGGCGAATGGGCAGCCCGTACTTCTTGGCAAAGGCGAAATCGCGTTCGTCGTGCGCAGGCACGCCCATCACGGCGCCGTCGCCATAGCTCATCAGCACGTAATTGCCGACCCAGACTTCGACCGGCTCGCCGGTGAGAGGATGGGTGACGCTCAGGCCCGTGCGCATGCCTTCTTTTTCGCGGGTGGCGATCTCGGCCTCGGTGGTGCCGCCCACCTTGCAGGCTTCGATGAAGGCCGCCAGTTCGGGGTTGCCGGCAGCGGCGTGGGTGGCCAGCGGGTGCTCGGGGGCCACGGCACAGAACGTGACGCCCATGATGGTGTCGGCGCGTGTGGTGAACACATACATGCAGCCGTCCTGGATCAGATCGCCCTGCGCATTGCGGATATCGTGCGTGAAGGCGAAACGCACCCCTTCGCTCTTGCCGATCCAGTTGTCCTGCATCAGGCGCACGCGCTCCGGCCAGCCCTCCAGGCCGTTGCGGACGTGATCGAGCAGCTCTTCGGCGTAATCGGTGATGCGCAGGTAATAGCCGGGAATCTCGCGTTTTTCGACCAGCGCGCCGGAGCGCCAGCCGCGACCGTCGATGACCTGTTCGTTGGCCAGAACGGTCTGGTCGACGGGATCCCAGTTCACCACCTGGGTCTTGCGGTAGGCGATGCCCTTTTCCAGCATCTTGAGGAACAGCCACTGGTTCCATTTGTAGTATTTGGGGTCGCAGGCGCACATTTCGCGCGACCAGTCGATCGCCAGCCCCATCGCCTGCATCTGCTGCTTCATGTAGGCGATGTTGTCGTAGGTCCACTTGGCCGGTGGCACCTGCGATTTGATCGCGGCGTTCTCGGCCGGCATGCCGAACGCGTCCCAGCCCATGGGCATGAGCACGTTGTAGCCGCGCATGCGCAGCTGGCGGGTCATCATGTCGTTGATCGTGTAGTTGCGTACGTGGCCCATGTGCAGTTTGCCGCTGGGGTAGGGCAACATGGAGCAGGCGTAGAACTTGGGTTTCGGCGAGCCGTCGGCGTTGACGGCATGTTCGGTGACACGATAGACGTCGCGGGCGGCCCAGTCAGCCTGGGCGTTGCGTTCGACCTCGGTGGGGCGGTATTCCGGCATGTGCTTGCGGTTCAGAAGGGTTGTGCAAACCCGAGATTATAAGGCGTGGCGCCCCCGCGTCGCCCTGGGTCGGCGGCAAGGGGCGCGCGCAAAAGAAAACCCCGCCGAAGCGGGGTTGGAAACTTGCCTTGCCTTGCGCATTGCCGGGCCGGGGCGTACCACCGGGCAAGGCGCCAGCTTGGCGCCGAATTACTTCAGCTTGGTTTCCTTGTACTCAACGTGCTTGCGAGCGACGGGATCAAACTTCTTGATCAGCATCTTCTCGGGCATGTTGCGCTTGTTCTTGGTGGTGGTATAGAAATGACCGGTGCCGGCGGTGGATTCCAGCTTGATCTTTTCGCGAATGCCTTTTGCCATGATCAGCTCCTGATTCGGGTTTGAGGGGGCTTAGGCCAGTTCGCCGCGGGCGCGCAGGTCGGCCAGGACGGCGTCGATGCCGACCTTGTCGATCGTGCGCAGTGCCTGGGTCGACACGCGCAGGCGGATCCAGCGGTTTTCGCTTTCGACCCAGAAGCGGCGCGACTGCAGATTGGGCAGGAAGCGACGCTTGGTCTTGTTGTTGGCGTGCGAGACGTTGTTGCCCACCATCGGGCCCTTGCCGGTAACTTGGCATACGCGTGCCATGGTTCACCCCTTGTGAAATCTGTGTAAAGACAGCGATTCTACTACGAATGAGCGGCGGCGATCAAGGCGTGGGGCGGGGTGGTTGTGCCCGCCGTGCCACGGTCGCCCCCAGAAGACGGCCTGCCGCCGGCTTCAGCAGCGCCAGGCGGGCTGCGCGAGCCATAGGCGCAGTTATCATATACGGCGCCATTCCCGGCCAAGAGAGCAAGACCGCGCCTCGTCAGCCATGCAAGAAGGGGCCGGCCTGCCTTGAGGATTCGTACTGTTCCTGTCAGGAGGCTGTTTTGAGTTCTATCTTGTCTGCAGTGGAAAGTAAACTGGCCGCGCTGCCGCTGCCTGTCCGGCTGACCTTGCCCGACGGCAACTCGATCGGGGCGACCGATGCCGCGGTGCATCTCACCGTGCATGAGATGAGTACGCTCGCGAATCTCGCGGCCGGCCAGGTCGGCACCATGGGTGAAGACTATGTCGAGGGCAAGTTCGAGGTCGAGGGCTCGATGCGCGACCTCATGGCCGTGGCCGCGGCGGCGTTGCCGCAGTCGCCCGTCGAGGCGGCCCGCGCCGGCATGTTCACCACCCTGATCCGGCGGGTGATGTCGGTCTGGCGGCACACGCTCGAGCGCGACGCCAGGCAGATCCAGTTCCACTACGACCTCTCTGACGACTTCTATGCGTTGTGGCTCGATCCGCGACGCGTGTATTCCTGCGCTTACTATCGTGAAGACGACATGACCCTCGCGCAGGCCCAGGAAGCCAAGCTCGACCACATCTGCCGCAAGCTACGACTGCGCGAAGGCGAACGCTTTCTGGATATTGGTGCCGGCTGGGGCGGCCTGTTGCTATGGGCCGCAGAAAACTACGGTGTCGACGCCACGGGCATCACGCTTTCCCGTAATCAGCACGCCTACGTCAATCGCCTCATCGAAGAAAAGGGCTTGAGCGGTCGGGTGCGCATGGAGCTGCTCGATTACCGCAAGCTCGATGAAAGCAACCCCTACGACAAGATCGCTTCGGTAGGCATGTTCGAGCACGTGGGGCGCGCGCAACTGGTGGGCTATTTTTCGAAGTTGCGCCGGCTGCTGCGCTCGGGCGGGCTGATCATGAACCACGGCATCACCGCAGGCGGCGTCGACAACGCCCAGTTGGGCGCCGGCATGGGCGAGTTCATCGACAAGTACATCTTTCCGGGTGGGGAGCTAACCCATATCAGCCACGTGTTGCATTGCATGGCCGAGGGCGGTCTTGAAGACCTCGATATCGAGAATCTGCGCCCGCATTACGCCCGCACGCTCTGGGCATGGAGTGACGGCCTGGAGTCGCAGCTCGATGCCGCGCATGCCACGCTGACCGACGATCGGGGCAAGCGCTCGATCCGAGCCTATCGCATGTATCTGGCCGGTTGCGCCATGGGCTTCGAGAACGGCTGGATCGCGCTGCATCAGGTTCTGGCACAGCATCGGCCCGACGGGCCGGGCGACGAATTGGGCAAGGGCGACGGCACCGGTTATCCATGGCGTCGCGACTATATCTATCAGCGCTGAGACCGCCGTTTTGTTCGCCAGCCTGTAGAAACATCGCGTCCGAAGTATTTCGACACGACATCATTACGGGTCGCATCTTTCGTCTACTTCTCGTAAAATGCCCCCGAACTTCAAGTCTGGTGCCAGTGCATCGCATTGGCAGCCTGTCATTGAGCCGGTCATCCCGCCAGGGGTGACCCGCTCGTCAGCTGGACGGTATGCATCGGGGGCCGCTCCGCCTAAACGCCACTCAAACCTTCAGGCGTAGCCCGTCGTTGCTGCGGTCGTGCAATTTTCGGAGGCATAACATGCATAACATCCTCACTTCCACTGCTGCCCCGGCGGCCGGCAAGGCGCAGTCAGGCTGGCGCCGCAGCGCCGCCGCATTGGGTTGCGCCCTGGCCCTGGCCGGCTTCGCAGCGGTACCTACCGCCGCCAATGCCGCTGAAGCGCCGCAATGCGAACTGGATCGGCCGATCCGCTTCGCCGGCATGAACTGGGAAACCAACCTCGTGCTGGTGGAGATCGAACGCTATATCGCCGAGAAGGGCTATGGCTGCAAGTCGGAAGTCATGCCGGTGGAAACACTGCCCGCGCTTGCCGCACTCACGCGAGGCGATCTGGATATCAACAGCGAGATCTGGCTGAACAGCGTGGCAGAACCCTGGGCGCAAGCCGAAGCCACGGGCAAGGTCAAGCGCATTGGCGACATCTACATGGGCGGTGAGGCCTGGTTCATTCCGCGCTATACGGCCGAGCGCCTGCCCGAACTCAAGGCGGCGGCCGACCTGCCCAAGTTCAAGGATGAATTCACCGACCCCGAAGAGCCTTCCAAGGGACGCTTCTATGGTTGCCCGGCGGGCTGGGGCTGCGAGGTGGTGAGCGGCAACCTGCACAATGCATTGGGTCTGGGCGATACGTTCACGTATTTCTCGCCGGGTACGGGTGCCACGCAGAAGGCGGCGCTGATGGCGGCCTATCAGCGCAAGGAAAACATCGTTTTCTACTACTGGTATCCGACTCCGTTGGTCGGCGCCATGGACCTGGTCAAGCTCGAGCTGCCCGAGTATGAGGCCGCGACCCACGCCTGCCTGACGGATGTGAACTGCGCTGATCCCAAACCCTCGGATTACCCGGAGAACCCGGTGTTCACGGCGGTCACGACCCAGTTCACACAGGAAGCGCCCAAGCTCACCGAGTTTCTGTCCAAGGTGTCCGTGCCGCTGCCGGTCATGAATGAGACCATGGCGCACATGGAGGAAAACGAGAGCGAGCCCGATGAGGTGGCGAGCTGGTTCCTCAAGAACCACGCCGACGTCTGGGCCCAGTGGGTTCCCGCCGACGTGGCCGAGCGCGTCAAGGCTGCGCTGTAAACCGGCGACCGGCCCGGGTGCCTGCGGGCATCCGGGCCGGTGTCAGGGTGAATCCATGTTTCCAGAAATCATTCCGCCCCGCGAATTGCGGGCGCCCATCGATGCCTTTGTCGGCAATATCGTCAATGAATACTCCGGACTGCTGCGAGCGCTGACACAGCCGCTGCTCGATCTGCTGGTCTGGATGGACGCGCTGCTGCGCGAATCTCCGTGGTGGCTGGTGATCCTGGCCGTGGCCGTCCTGGCCTGGCTGGCGAGCCGCCGTATTGTGTTGCCCCTGGTGGTCACGGCCCTCATGCTCATGCTGGGTGTTCTCGGCCTGTGGGACGCCTCGATGCAGACGCTCTCAATCATGATCGTGGCCGTCATTCTTTCTGTGCTGATCGGGGTGCCGATCGGCATCCTCATGGCCAGCTTCAACTGGCTGCGCAGCCTCATGCTGCCCGTGCTCGATGTCATGCAGACGATGCCGAGCTTCGTCTATCTCATTCCGGTGGTCATGCTCTTCAACCTGGGCAAGGTCGCCGCCATCATCGCCACCGTGGTGTACGCCGTGCCGCCGGTGATCCGGCTCACCGATCTGGGCATCCGGCTGGTCGATTCCGAAGTGCTCGAGGCCTCGCGGGCGTTCGGGGCGAACCGTGTCAAACAGTTGTTCGGTGTGCAGCTGCCGCTGGCGCTGCCCAACATCATGGCCGGCATCAACCAGACCACCATGATGGCGCTGGCCATGGTGGTGATCGCCTCGATGATCGGGGTGCGGGGTCTGGGTTATGAGGTGCTGCAAGGCATCAACCGCCTGCAGGTGGGGCGCGGGTTGCTGGCCGGCCTGGGCATCGTGATTCTTGCGATCGTGTTCGACCGCATCACCCAGGCGCTGGGCAGGCGCTATCAGCATCAGAACAAGGACTCCTGAAATGGCCAAGATAGAAGTCAGCAACATCTACAAGATATTCGGCCCCCGGCCGCAGCGCTGGCTCGATGAGGCACGGGCTGGCATCAGTCGCGAGGAGCTGCTGGCGCGCAGCGGCCATACGCTGGGTCTGCGCGACATATCCCTGTCGATCGAGGAAGGCAGCATCTACGTGATCATGGGCCTGTCGGGTTCGGGCAAGTCCACGCTGATCCGCCACTTCAACCGCCTGATCGAGCCCACCGCGGGCCATATCCGTGTGGACGACGTCGACGTCATGTCGCTGCGCAACCGTGAGCTCGAACGCTTCCGCCAACAGAAGATGAGCATGGTGTTCCAGCGCTTTGGCCTGTTTCCGCACCGCTGTGTGCTCGACAACGTGGCCTACGGCCTCAAGGTTCAGGGCATCGGCCGCAAGGAACGCGAACAGCGCGCGCAGCACTGGCTCGAACAGGTCGGGCTCGAAGGTTATGGCCGGCAGTATCCGCATCAGCTTTCAGGGGGCATGCAGCAGCGGGTGGGGCTGGCTCGTGCACTGGCCACTGATGCCGAGATCCTGCTCATGGACGAGGCCTTTTCGGCGCTCGATCCGCTGATCCGCCGCGAGATGCAGGATCAGCTGCTGCAGCTGCAGTCGCAGCTGAACAAGACCATCGTGTTCATCACCCACGACCTGGACGAGGCCCTGCGCCTGGGCAATCGCATCGCCATTCTCAAGGGTGGCGAACTGGTGCAGGAAGGCACACCCGAGGACATTCTGCTGGCGCCGGCCGATGACTACGTGCAGGCCTTCTTGCAGGATGTGAACCGCAGCAAGGTGCTGAACGCCGCCCACGCATGCAATGCCCCTCGGTTTTCGCCCACCACCCGTTCGCGCCCCGCGCACGTGGTGGAACGGATGGCTCAGCAGGGATTACGGTTTGCGCCCGTGCTCGACGGCAAGCGACTGTATGGCGTGATCACGCGCGATTCGGCAGAGCGGGCTCTGCAGGAGGGCGTGCGCGACATCTCGCGCCATGTCGAGGCCATGGCCTCGGTGCCCGCCAGCGCCGGGCTTGATGAGGTGTTGGGCCGCATGCTGCACAGTACCGCCCCGCTGGCGGTCACCGATGAGAACGACGAGTTCGTGGGCGTGCTGTCGCGTCGCAAGGTGGTGGAACTGATCCGCCCGACGTTGCCGCAGGAAGAGGGCGGGACGGTCGCGGCCGATTCCGCACCGGCCGGGCAGGCCGCATTGGCCGAAGAATCAGACCGGCCCGCCGCGCAGCGCAGTGCCGCCTAGTGAGTCGCTTCGCCCAGGTTGCGGGCGTAGCGGCGCACCACATAGGCATACCAGCAGAACAGGAGCAGGGCCGACAGTAACAGCCCCACTGTCGACATGATCCACATGGTGGGCGTGCCCGACGGCGCGCCCGGCATGAAGTACCCGATCGGCTCGGCCAGCGCTCCGCTGGCGGGCCCGAAGCCCAGCCACCAGCCACCCAGCAGCCCCACGCCGGTCAGTGCCACGATCTGCATGAAGAGCGGCGCCACCGCCACCTTGTAGGCTCGCAGCAGATAGGTCGCAATGCATTGCAACGCGTCGCCCACGTGGAAGAAGGGCAGCAGCGTGAGCAGCAGGATCGCCATTGCGCGAACCTGGGGCTCATCGGTGTAAAGGCGCAGAATCGGGTCGCGGCCCAGCACGATGACCAGCGCCGTGAGCAGGGCACCGACAACCACCAGCGTGATGCCGGCACGGCCGTTCAGGCGTGCGCGGGGCAGGTCGCAGGCACCGATGGCCTGCGCGGTGAGCGAGGCCGTGGCGATGCCCAGCGCCATGGGCACCATGTAGCAGAGGGCCGCCAGGTTGGCCATGATCTGGTGGGCGCCGGTCACGAACATGCCGTCACGCGCGGCGAGCAAGGCCATGAAGGTGAATGCGGCCACCTCGATCAGATAGGAGCCACCCATGGGAATGCCCAGGCGCAGCAGCTCCGCCTGGTCGCGCAGACGGGGGCGGCCCAGCCGGGGGCTGAAACGCCGGTACCAGGGGTTGTGCAGCACGGTCCAGAGCCCGGCGGCCAGCATGAGCCAGGACACGAAGGCGGTCGACAGGCCCGCGCCCGTGGCGCCCAGGGCGGGCAGGCCCAGATGACCGAACATGAACAGCCAGTTGAAGAACAGCTTGAAGAAGATGGCCGCCACGTTGATGATCATGACCGTGCGGGGTCGCGAAACGGCGGTGGCCAGCGCATAGATGCTGCGAAATGCGAGCGCCGCCGGCAGCGCACAGGCCAGCGCCAGCAGGTAATGCCGCACACCATCGCGGACGGCCGGTTCGATGTCGCCCGACACCCTCAGCCATAGATCCGGCGCCAACAGAAAGCCGCAACCGACCACGCACAGGCCGACCGAGAGCCAGACACCCTGGCCCCAGACACGGCCAACTTCGGCGAGGCGGCCTGCACCGAAATGCTGCGCAAGAATCGGAATGAGGGCGTGCACCACGCCCATGAGCCCCACGAAAACGGTAATGTAGATGGAGGTGGCCAGGGCCATGATCTGCAGATCGAGCGCGCCGGCATGACCGCCCATGGCGGTGTCGATCACCCCGAAAGCGACCCCCGCCCACGATGCGATCAGTACCGGCCAGGCTTGCTGTGCGATCTCTTTCATGCGCTCGCTCAGGCGATGCCCGGTGGCCGGGGCTGAATGCATCAGCGCGACACCCTCAACAGCCGGAACAGTTCATCGCGGTCGGCGCCGCGGCGGCCCTGCCAAAGCACCGTGGCCGAGTCGGAGTAGGCGGCATAGCCCTCGCGGACGGCCTGCTGCGTGGTCTGCTGCAGAATCAGCGTGCAGGCCGAGTCGTAGCTGAAGTCGATATCTTCGAACACCAGAAACGAGGCGCGCTGGCCGGTACCCACTGCCAGGGCGCGTACGCATTCGCCGGGCCTGCTGTGATCGCGCAGCGCAGTGGCCAGCTGGGCCGAAACCACACGGTAGCTGCGCACGTAATCGAGCACGGGCATCCACAGCGTGACCAGCAGCAGCCAGGTCGTGATCAGCCCCCCGGCCGACAGCACGGTGCCACGCCACAGCGCCGCCGGCTTGTTGTGCAGGCGCCAGCGCACGAGGGCCACCCATGCCAGGGTGCCCACCAGCGCAATGAACACGGACGGCCAGGAAATGATGATGTCGTAGCCGCGTGTCAGGCGCGTGATGTTGTGATGGATTTGCTGGGGCCAGCCCGTATGCAGGGCAAACCAGCCCAGCCAGACGGTGGCGGCCGTCAGCGAAAAACACATCACTGCAAACCAGTCGAGCGAATTGACCACTGCCCGGCGCAGCGTGGGCAGCGCGAAGGCGGCCAGCACGGCGGCAGGAACGGCCATCAGTGCGTACTCGGGCTCAAAGACGTCGGCCAGAAAGCACATCACGATCAGTGGCCAGACCATGAACATGAACGGCACCCAGATGTGCGGTGCGGCAATCCAGGCACGCCAGTTCCACAGGGCCAGCAGCGCAAAGGGCCAGGTCGGCCAGATGAACCAGGGCAGGTCGCGCAGCAGGCTGAAGAGCACCTCGCGCTCGGGCAGGGTGAACGACTGGCTGTTCCACAACCACCAGGTCTGCGCCCAGTAGGGGCTATGCATTTTCAGGGGCACCCACCAGGCCAGCCCGATGGCCAACGCGATGACGGCGCTCAGACCGAGCCAGGCGCGGCGCGGCCAGAGGGCACCGCGCGGGTGAAAGGCAAACAGCGCAGCCAGGATCACGGGCAGGGCGCCGATCCAGCCCCGGGTCAGGAAGGCGGCGCCCAGGGCGAGGCCCAGCGTGACTGACCCCGAAAGCGGCCGGTCGATCGTGCGGGCCACGGCATAGAAGGCCAGCGCCTGGAAGGCGATGAGGGCCGGCACTTCGGATGTTTCGTGCATCCGCCATACGATGCCCACCGTTGCGAGCAGCAGCAGGACGGCTGCATCGGCGATCATGCGCCCATAATCATTGACACTGGGCTCGCCGCCAAAGGGCAGTTCGAGGGGTTGCGGTTCGGGCCGCCTGCCAAGCAAATAGCTGCCGTACCACACCGAGGCGATGAGGATGCTGAACCAGAGCAGGTTGGGCAGCCGTGAAGCGATGATGGCGCCGTCGTGGGCCGGCACGAAGAAGTCGAAGATGGGAGCGAACAGCCAGATGGCCAGTGCGCCCACCCAGGTGACCAGGGGCCCGTCTTGTGCATGAGCGAGCACGCCGATCTGCGGGGCGAGCAGGGCCGTGCCGTCGGGTTGCGACAGCGCGCTGACCATGGTGGCCAGGCCGACGACGTCATCGGTCTTCCAGGGGTCGCGGAAGAACAGGCCCGACAGTATGTACAGGCCGCTGATCAGCAGCAGGAAAGGCCTGGAGAGCTTGACGGTAGCCGTTTCGGTGAGGCGGGCCGGAGTGGAACGCGAATCCATCTTGTATGGGTGGAGTGATGCAGAGGAGGACCGGCCACCCATTATAGGCAGGGAAGCCGATTGGATCGCAGCATTGCGAAAACACCGACGCGCGGGCGCGCACGGGGGCAAGCGCACGGCGCAAAAAAGGCAGCCCGAGGCTGCCTTCTTGCGTATACCGCCTGGGCGATATTACGAGGCGTTGCGCGTACCCACCGTGCGGGCGAAACGAGCGCGGAACTTCTCGACGCGGCCGGTTTCGACGATGCGGGTCTGGGCGCCCGTGTAGAAGGGGTGCGATTCAGACGTTACGTCGCACTTGAAGAGCGGGTAGGTCTGGCCTTCGTGTTCGATGGTTTCACGGGTGTTGACCGTGGAACGGGTGATGAACTAGGTACCCGTTTGCTGATCCAGGAATACCACTTCACGGTATTCGGGGTGGATGCCTTCTTTCATGTCGATTCCTGTAGGGGTAATTGGGTCGCCAACTACTGCGTTTTCAGTCCTGCTTCTTGGCTTTTTGTGCCAGATTTCGCCGACAACCAGCAGTCACGTATCCTTGGATAACCAGCAATTTTATCTTGCGGTTTTCCGATTTACAAGGGGGCAATGTTTGCTTCCTTGATCACCTTGCCCCATTTGGCATGGCTGCGCTCGACGACATCGGCGAAATCCTGGGGTGTGCCGGGCCAGCCTTCCACGTATTGCTTGGCGAACTGCTCCTTGATTTCGTCGGAGTTCAGGGCCTCAACCAGCGCACCGTTCAGCTTTTCCAGCACGTCGGCGGGAATGCCGGCGGGTCCGACCACGCCCCACCAGAGCTCGCTGCCCGTGTCGGCATAGCCCTTGATGCCCGCTTCGTCCATGGTGGGCACATCGGGCAGGAAGGGAGAGCGCTCGGGGCTGGTCACGGCGATCGGACGCAATGCGCCGGTCTGGAAGTGGCCCATGGTCGTGTTCAGGGTGTCGAACATGAAAGTGATGTTGTCGCCCAACAGATCGGTGAGAGCCGGCGCGCTGCCACGGTAGGGAACGTGCGTGAGCGGAGCGTTGGTCAGCACGCGCAGAAGCTCTCCCGAGAGGTGGTTCGACGAGCCGTTGCCCGCAGAACCGAAAGTCACGTTGACCTTCGGGTCGGCCGCCATGGTGACCAGATCGGACGGCGTCTTGACGGTCGAATCCTTGTTCACGATCAACACGTTGGTGTATTTGCCCAGGCGTCCGACGGGCGTGAAGTCCTTGTTGGGGTCATACGGCGCGGGCTGGTTGATGTGCGTGGCGATGGCTTGTGTGCCCACGCTGGCAATACCGATCGTGTAGCCGTCGGGTTTGGAACGGGCAATCTGCCCGATGCCCAGCGTGCCGCCCGCGCCTGCCTTGTTTTCCACGACGATGGGCACGCCGAGGATATCCGACATTTTCTTGGCAACCGGGCGCGAAACGACGTCCATGGGGCCGCCGGCGGCAAAGGGAACGATCCAGGTGATGGGACGTTCCGGCCAGGCGGCGTGGGCGGACAGGGAGGTGGACAGCAGGCCGGCAACGAGGGCGGTGCGGATGAGGGTCTTCATGGTACGGTTTGCTCCGTGATTTCTGGGGATATTCAAGCTTTGGAAAATGCTTTTCTTGCGGCCAGGGCTTCTTCGCTCTGGTTGCACAACAGCGCCTGATCCACGTCCATGAACGTGGCGACGTGGTTCAGCGCGTTGGCATAGGCGTTCACGCTCTGCTTCGTCATGCGGGTGACCGCGACCGGATTCTCGGCAACGGTGGCGGCGAGCGCTTGTGCAAGAGAAAGCGCCTGGCCGGGTTCGGAAAGCCAGTCGGCCAGCCCCCAGTCGAATGCCGTCGCCGCGTCCATGCGTTCATTGGTGAGAATGATGCGCTTGGCGCGTGCCGGGCCGACGAGGTTGACGAGGCGGGGCACGGTATGCCAGCCCAGCGGTATGCCGATGCGTGCTTCCGGCACGAGCAGGAAGGCGCTGTTCGACATGACACGCCAGTCACAGGCCAGGGTCAGCGCGATGCCCCCGCCGACGTTGAAGCCTTCGACGGCTGCGATGGTGAGCTGGGGCACTTCTTCCCATGCCTTGCACATGCGCGAGCCCCACAACGCAACGTGACGACGTTCCGCCAGGCTGCGGTCGGCGATCTCCCAGCGCGCCGGGTCCTTCAGATCTACACCGGCCGAGAAGGCGGCGTCGGAGCCGGTCAGTACGACGCATGCGGTTTCAGGGTCGTCGCGCAGCTGCTCGGCGACTTCGGTGAGCCGCTGCATGGCTTCCAGCGAAAAGGCGTTGCGGCGCTCGCCGCGGTCGTAGCGGACGGTGACGACGCCGTCCTTTCTGTCGATAGTGATCATGGTGGGGCCGTTATTGAATGATGTTCTGGTCGCGCAGGGCGGCAATGCGCTCGGCGTCGAAGCCGAAGCGGGTGAGTGTTTCGACGGAGTGCTCACCGATGCCGGGCGGCGGCAGGCGCACGGAGCCCGGCGTGCGATCGAGCTTTACCGGAACGCCGATGCCGTGGTAGCGACCGATGGAGACCTTCATCTCGCGATCCAGCGTGTGCTGCTGCTGGAGCGACTGCTCAACCGTGAGTACGGGCGCGCACGGCACGCCGTGGTCCATCAGTGTGCGGAACAGGGCCTGTGCATCCTGGTTGGCCATCAGGGCAACCAGGTCCTCGCGCAGCGCGTTGCGGTTGCGAACGCGTTGAGCATTGTTGCGGTATTCGGGCTTTTCACTCAGCTCGGGGTTGCCGAGCAGGCGGCACAGCGTCGCGAACTGCCTGTCGTTGCCGATGGCGAGAAACAGGGGTTCCGTGGCGGTCGGGAACAGATCGTACGGAACGATGTTCGGATGACCATTGCCGGTTCGGGCGGATTTTCCACCATGCAGCACATTGGCCGTGTGTGGATGCAGCATGGCCAGGGCGGTGTCGAACAGGGTCGCTTCAACCTGCTGGCCCTTGCCCGAGCGCGCGCGTTCGAGCAGCGCCAGAAGCACGCCCATTGCCGCATGCATGCCGGTGGAGGTGTCCACCAGGGGGATGCCGATGCGGGTCCCCTGACCATCGGGGTCGCCGTTGATGCTGGACAGGCCGGAGAGCGCCTGAAGGGCGGCGTCGTAGCCCGGCAGCCCGCCCAGCTCGCCCTTGTCGCCAAAGCCGGAAATGCGGCAATGGATGAGTCGCGGGAAGCGGTCACGCAGCGCCGACAGATCGTCAACGCCCCATTTCTTCCAGGTGCTCAGCTTGAAATTCTCGATGAGGACATCGGCGCGCTCGAGCAGCTGGAACAGCACCTCCCGCCCCGCATCGCTGCCGAGGTCGAGGGCGAGATCCTTCTTGTTTCGATTCAGGCCCAGGTAATAGGGTGCGACGTCGTCGACGAAGGGCGGGCCATACGCACGCGTGTCGTCGCCCCCAAAGGTTTCGATCTTTATGACTTCTGCGCCGTGGTCGCCCAGGATCTGACCCGCGTAGGGGCCGGCCAGAACGCGCGAGGCGTCGATCACCACGGTACCGGCGAGCGCGCCGCCTGAAACTGCCTTGCTCACTGCCCAACTCCATCATGAATTCTTGGTTGAGCATTCTATCGACAGGTCCGTTAGAATTTCAAAGTGCAGAAAAATATTCCGCAGTGCAGTAATTTACATATAACCAATCCATTGTTCTGGAGCAGCGTTCATGGCCCGTACCTCCCGTCTGCTGACGCAGTCGTTCAACAGTGAAGACACCGGCGCCGGGTCACGTCATTTCGTCAACGCGCTCGCGCGGGGCCTGCAGATTCTGGCCCTCTTCGACCGAGACACCCATGAACTGGGCAACGATGAAATCGCGCAGCGCACCGGCCTGCCGCGCTCCACTGTGACGCGGCTGACCTACACGCTCGTGACGCTGCGTTATCTTGTCTATGTGCCCAGGACACACGGCTACCGGCTCGGCGTGGCCGCCATGTCGTGGAGCTATGCGGCGCAGCGCGAATTCGAGGGCGTGGCCTTCGTGCAGCCTTTCATGCAGGAGTTTGCCAATCAGCTCAAGGCATCCACGGTGGCGTTCAGTGCCAACATGGGTCTCGAGATGGTGTACGTCGCGCATTGCGCCGGGCCGTCGCTGTTCAACATCCGTACATCCGTCGGCACCCGTCTGAAGGTGTGGGAGTCGGCGGCGGGCCGCACTTACTGGGCCTCGGCCGACGAAGCCGCACGCAGCGAAGTGCGCAGTGCACTCACGGCGCTGTCGGCGGGCATGCAGAGCCACGCGGTGCGCATGCTGGAAGAAGCCGACGCCGAATACGCGCAGCATGGGTTCTGCACCAGCCTGGGCGGCTGGCGCGAAGGGGTGAACGCGGCGGGCTGCCCCGTGCGCTGGAACCGCTCGGGCAAAGACGAAACGTTCGTAGTGACCTGCGGGGGGACCGCCGGAGAATTTTCGGTACCCATGATTTACGAGAGCCTCGGGCCGCGGCTGCGCGAGTTTGCGAAGTTTCTCGAACCCAAGCTGCAGACCATGAAGCCGCTCTAAACGGCACCTTGCTCTGCGAGCGAAACGGCGGTACTGCGCGTGACGATTAGGTGGTCGAGCAGCCGGACATCCACCAGGGCCAGCGCCTTGCGCAGGTGCTGGGTCAGTGCCAGGTCGGCCTGGCTGGCTTCGGCCACGCCCGAGGGGTGGTTGTGGGCAAGAATGATCGCCGCCGCATGATGGCGCAGCGCCGCCTTGACGATCTCGCGCGGGTAGACGCTGGCCTGGCTCAACGTGCCCTTTGCCACTTCTTCGCAAGCAATGAGGCGAAAGCGGCTGTCGAGATACAGCGCGACACAGTGCTCGATATCCAGGTGCGCGAGCCGTGCAGTGCAGTACTGCTTGACGCGGCCCGGCTTGTCGAGCGTGTCGCCAAAGCGCAGTTCCTCTTCGAGCGCTCGCCGGCTGATTTCGCTGATGGCGAGGATTTCGCAGGCGCGGGCGGGGCCCAGGCCGGGCAGTGCCAGCAGCCGCCGTGCGTCGGCCGCCAGCAGCCCGCGCAGGCCGCCGCAGTGGTTCAGCAGGCGGTGACTCAGCGCCACCGCGTCGCAGCCACGCACGCCGGTGCGCAGAATGATGGCAAGCAACTCGGCCGGGGTGAGGACATGAGGCCCGTGAGCCAGAAGGCGCTCGCGGGGCCGTTCGGGAGCGGGAGGGGGCAGTGAGGACATAAACACTCTAAAATGGGGTGGTTCATCAACCCCTCTACGGTGGCAGATTTTGACCTCCTCTTCCGACTCAGTGAACGCAATTGTCCGTCCTGATTCCTACCTGACCCTGCACTATCGCATCGAGCTGGCCAGCGGGCCGGCCACCGGTACCGTGTTCACCAACACCTTTGACGGGCGCCCCGGCACGCTGCAGATGGGCTCGGGCCAATGGGCGCCGGGTCTTGAAGCCGCCCTGCTGGGCCGTGCAGAAGGCGAGCGGTTCACGTTCGATGTGGCTGCCGCCGACGCGTACGGTGATCGCAATCCCGACCTTGTGCAATGGGTCGCACGCAGCATGCTCGAAGCCGGCGCCGACATGGCCGAAATGGTGCCGGGCGAAATCATTGAGTTCACCGCGCCCAACGGCGGCCGTTATTCCGGCGTCCTCAAGGAATACGACGAGGAGCGTGTGCTGTTCGACTTCAATCATCCGCTCGCCGGTATCGATCTGCGCGTGGAAGTCTCTCTGCTTGGAGTGCTGTAATGTCAGTTACCCCCGCCGAAGATCGCGCCCCGGAGGTCGTTCTGGCCCAACCGCGCGGCTTCTGTGCCGGCGTCGATCGCGCCATCGATATCGTTGAGCGCGCGCTCGAGCTGTTTGGTGCGCCCATCTATGTGCGGCACGAAATCGTGCATAACCGCTATGTGGTGAACGACCTGCGCGGCAAGGGGGCAATATTCATAGACGAACTCGATGAAGCGCCCCAGGGCGCCACCGTCATCTTCTCGGCACACGGGGTGTCTCGCGCCGTGAAGGCCGAGGCCGAGCGCCGTGGTCTGCGCATTTTTGACGCCACCTGCCCGCTGGTCACGAAGGTGCACGTCGAGGTCGCCCGGATGCGCGCGCAGGGGCGGGAGATCATCATGATCGGCCACAAGGGCCACCCCGAGGTCGAGGGCACACTTGGCCAGGCAGACGGCGGCATGCATCTGGTCGAAACCCCCGAAGACGTGGCCGCGCTGCAGGTGAAGGACCCCACCATGCTGGCGTTCGTCACGCAGACCACCTTGTCGGTCGACGACGCGGCCGAAGTCGCCCAGGCCCTGCGCGAGCGCTTTCCCGGCATCGTGGAACCGCGCAAGAGCGACATCTGTTATGCCACCCAGAATCGCCAGGACGCAGTGAAGATCATGGCGCCGCAATGCGATCTGGTTCTGGTGGTCGGGAGCGCCAACAGCTCCAATTCGAACCGCCTGCGCGAAGTGGCCGAGCGCAAGGGCGTGCGCGCTCACCTGATCGACGGCCCCGAAATGATAGACTCGCAATGGCTGCAGGGGGCCCAGCGCGTGGGCGTCACCGCCGGTGCCTCCGCCCCCGATATTCTGGTCAAGCAGGTGCTTGAACGGCTCAAGGAACTCGGTGCCATTTCCGTGCGCACGCTCGAAGGCACGCCCGAGAACGTTTCCTTTCCCCTGCCTCGTGAACTTTCCCGCAAGCTCAAGGAAGACTGATGAAGTTGTACAGCTATTTCCGTAGTTCCGCTGCTTATCGCGTGCGCATCGCCCTGAATCTGAAGGGCATCGATTACGAAACCGTTCCGGTGCATCTGATCAAGGACGGCGGACAGCAGCGTTCCGACTCATACAAGGCATTGAAC
>JAEZGR010000326.1 GCA_023437255.1 Pseudomonadota bacterium
GGTTGCTGCGGTTCAGCGCGTCGATCAGGCCGTCGACGCCGGACTGCCGAATCTGCTGGGCAAACTGATTGCGGTAATTCTGGATGAGCCAGATGTTTTCGATGTTGAGGTCGTAGACCTTCCAGCCAGCGGGTGTCTTTTCGAGCCGGTAGTCGACTGCGACTGAAGGCCCGTTGCTGCGGGTGACCAGCGAGCGGACCACCACGTCGTCGGCGTTGGGGTCGCCACGGAAGGGCTGAATGTCGATGCGCGACACGTCATCAACGTTGGCCAGCGCGCCGCTGTAGGTGCGGATCAGGGTGCCCTTGAATGCTTCGACGAGCGCCTTCTGCTGCTCGGGGCTGGCCTGGCGCCAGTGGCGGCCGGCGGCGAGACGAGTGGTCTTCTCGAAATTCACGTAGGGCATGATGAGCTGGTCGACCAGCTCGTTGATGCGCTTGAGGTCGCCGCGCTTGACCGCTTCGTCTTTCTTGACAGCTTGCAGCGCATTGTTGGCAACGGTCTGCACGAACTCATTGGGCGCGCCCGTGGCGTTGACGGTGTCTTGCGCTGCGGCGGGCGCCGCCGCCAGCAGCGATGAGGCGGCCAGGCACGCCGCCGCGAAAAAGCGGCGGGTCAGGCGGGTGGCAGAGAAAGTAGTGTGATCGTGAAGCATGAGTGTCCTTGTCGATGAGGGGGGCGGCGTGTGCGCTGCAGGCGCCGTGCCGGCCTCACTGGGCCTTGGCGGGCTCCGGGTCGGAATAGTCGGGCAGGTCATCGTCGGAGTAGTCGGGCAGCGAGCCGCCGTCCTCCAGACGCTGGTTGACCAGCGCATCGCGCCGCTGCAGGTAGGCATCGCGAATGAAGCTGTAGCGGTCGAGTGCCGTGCGGTTCACGAGCTCGTCTGCCTCAAGCAGCGATGCGCGCTTGTCGACGGCGTACAGGCCCAGAATGGAGTTTCGCAGCGGTACGTTGTCGATCTCGAAGATCGGTGTGAGTGGCGACACATCGGCGGCCAGCCCGCCAATGGTGGCGACGCCGTCGCGCACCGTGCTGGACCCCCAGAATGGCAACACCAGATAGGGCCCGGAGCCAAAGCCCCACACCCCCAGCGTGGTGCCAAGATCGTTGCGGATCTTGTAGGCGCCGTTCATGGTGGCGACATCGATACAGCCGCCCAGACCCATGGTGGAATTGAACAGCACGCGGCCCAGCGTGTTGAAGAAGTCGTGGCCACGTGCCTGCAGCAGGCTGTTGAATGCCGACCAGACGTCTTCGAGGTTGCCGAAGACGTTGTTGATACAGGCGCGTGCCGGTGCGGGCGTGAGGTCGCGGTACATGTAGGCGACCGGTTTGAACAGCGCGCCGTCGACTGCATCGTTGAAGGCGAATGTCGCGCGGTTCATGCTTTCGAGCGGATCGCGCGGGTCCGGCGATTGCACGGTGGCGCAGCCGCTTGCCAGGGCAACGGTGGCCGCCACAAGGGTCAGCGAATATCGGCGACGGGAAGAAAGGCTGGCGTGTGTTTTCATTGTTGGTCCTGGCTGCCGGCGGAGCTGTACAGGAACTTGCTGATCAGTTCTTCGAGTACGACGGCGCTTTGCGTGTATTGAATGGTATTTCCTTGGGCCAGCATTTTATCGTCACCGCCGGGTGTCATGCCGATGTATTGCTCCCCCAGCAGGCCCGAAGTCAGAATTGACACCGAAGAGTCGGTCGGAAACTGGTAGCGGGACTCGATATCGAGCGTGACCACGGCCTGGTAGCGCTCGTTGTCGAAGCTGATGCCCGACACTCTGCCCACGACCACGCCGCTGCTTTTGACCGGGGCGCGCACCTTCAGTCCGCCCAGGTTGTCGAAGTAGGCCTGGACCTGGTAGGTGGGAGCAAACGAGAACGAGCTCATGTTGCCGGCCCGCAGCGCCAGGAAGACGAGGGAGATGGCCCCCAGCAGGACGAAGAGCCCTACCCAGAAATCGGTTTTGTCACGGGTCATTTCGTGTAATCCATCAAACAGTTCAGTTTCCGAACATCAGCGCGGTCATGACGAAATCCAGCCCCAGCACCAGCAGGGAGCTGTGCACGACGGTTCGTGTCGTCGCGCGCGAGACGCCTTCGGGGGTGGCACGGGCGGTCCATCCTGCATGCAGGGCCACCAGCGTGACGGCGATGCCGAACACCACGCTCTTGATGACGCCGTTCAGCACGTCGTTGATCACATCGACGCCTTCCTGCATTTGCGACCAGAAGGCGCCCGGGTCAATGCCGATGAGCAGCACGCCGACCACCCAGCCGCCAATCACGCCCACCATCGAGAACACGGCGGCCAGTACCGGCATGGCGATCACACCGCCCCAGAAGCGCGGGACCAGCACCCGGCGGATCGGGTCGACGGCCATGACCTCCATGGCGGCAAGCTGTTCGCCCGCCTTCATGAGCCCGATCTCAGCCGTGAGCGAGGTGCCGGCACGCCCCGCAAATAACAGCGCCGTGACGACCGGGCCGAGTTCCCGCGTGAGCGACAGGGCCACGAGCAGGCCGAGCGCTTCTTCGGAGCCATAGCGGCTCAGGGTGTAATAGCCCTGCAGGCCAAGCACGAAGCCCACGAAGAGGCCCGATACGGCGATGATCAGCAGGGAGTGGTTGCCGATGAAATGCACCTGCTGGGAGACCAGGCGCGGGCGCTGCAGGGCTGCGCCGCTGCGCGCGAGAATGGCGCCGGCAAGCCTGATGAAGGCACCTAGGTTGGTGATGCTCTTGCGGACGCGGGCACCCAGGCCGCCAATGGACTTGTAGGCACTCATGACTTGCGCCCCGAGCGTTGTTCCAGCCACTGGGTGTAGGCGGGGGTGACCGGGTAATGGAAGGCAATCGGGCCGTCGGGTTGTGCGTCGAGGAACTGGCGCACGAAGGGGTCGGACGAGGCCGACAGCGCCGCCGGAGTGCCTTCGGCAATCAGCTTGCCCTGGCCGACCATGTAGACCTGGTCGGCGATCAGGAAGGATTCCTTGACGTCGTGCGTGATCAGCACCGACGCGCAGCCGAGCTTGTCGGTGAGGTCGCGGATCAGGCGGGCGGTGATGCCCAGCGAGATCGGGTCGAGTCCGGCAAAGGGTTCGTCGTAAAGAATCAGTTCGGGCTCCAGAACAATGGCTCGCGCCAGCGCGACGCGGCGCGCCATGCCCCCGGAAATTTCGGAGATGCGCAGATGGGCGGCGGCCTTCAGGCCGACGGCATCGAGCTTTTCGAGCACCCGTTCCTGGATCTGGGCTTCGGAGATCCGGGTGTGTTCGCGTAGCGGGAAGGCCACGTTCTCGAAGACATTCAGGTCGGTGAAGAGAGCGCCCTGCTGAAACAGCACGCCCATGCGCTGGCGCAGCTGACGCAGCGCCTCGCCGGAAAGCTGGGCAATATCTTGCCCGAACGCGGTCACCCGGCCCTTTTGCGCAATGATCTGTGCGGTGGCGGCGCGCAGCAGTGTGGTCTTGCCCGAGCCGGAGCCGCCCATCAGGGCCACAACCTGGCCCTTGAGGGCCCGGAGGCTGATATCGCTCAGGACCGTGAAGTCGCCGTAGCCGAGCGATACGTCACTGAACTGCAGAATGGTGTCGGGGGGCGAGTCGGGAGTCATGGCTCGTCGTCTGTGGTCACGCGCTCATTGTATCGTGCAAGTGTC
>JAEZGR010000277.1 GCA_023437255.1 Pseudomonadota bacterium
CACCAGGGAACCGGCGATGATCAACATGGAGTTGTTCAGGCTGAAGCCGATACCGGCTGCCGCCCAACCCGAATAGCTGTTGAGCATGGACACCACGACAGGCATGTCGGCCCCGCCGATGGGAATGATGATGAGTACACCCAGCGCAAAACCCAGTGCGATGACGAGCAGAATGTCCATCCAGCTCTGGGAATGCCAGAAACCGAACATGAAGAACAGCGACGCCAGACCGAGCACGGCGTTCAGCCCGTGCTGCCCCTTGAACTGCACCGGCGCGCCCTGAAACAGCCTGAACTTGTACTTGCCGCTGAGCTTGCCGAATGCGATCACCGAACCCGTGAAGGTGATCGCCCCGATAAACGCACCCAGGGCGAGCTCAACGCGGTTGCCCCCGGGAATCAGGCCCCCGGGCTCGGCGATCTGGAACGCCCAGGGCTCGGCGACGGCCGCAACGGCAATGAACACCGCCGCAAGACCGATCATGCTGTGCATGAAAGCCACCAGTTCGGGCATCTTGGTCATTTCGACGCGCTGCGCCATGAGCGTGCCGATGGAGCCCCCGACCAGCAGACCCAGCAGGACCCAGCCAAGCCCGAGTGCGGAGCCCGCCAGCGTGACGATCAGACCGGCGGTGGTGAGAATGGCGATGGCCATGCCCGCCATGCCAAAGATGTTGCCCCGGATCGAGGTGGTGGGATGCGACAGACCCTTGAGCGCCTGTATGAAGCAGATCGACGCCACCAGATACAGGAAAACGACAAGATTCATGCTCATTTGTCGCCTCCCTGCGCGGGCGCCTTGCGCTCCTTCTTCTTGAACATCTCGAGCATGCGCCGGGTGACCAGGAAGCCGCCGAACACGTTCACCGCCGCCAGTGCCACCGCCAACACGCCCATCGTCTTGCCCAGAGGGGTTTCGGTCAGTGCCGCCGCCAGCATGGCCCCCACAATGACGATGGCCGAGATCGCGTTGGTGACCGCCATGAGCGGTGTATGCAGCGCCGGCGTCACATTCCACACCACGTGGTAGCCCACGTAGATGGCCAGAACAAAGATGATGAGATTCATCAACAAGGGCGAAATCGCTTCCATGATGCAGGACCTATTGGGTATGTATTCGGGACGAAGCGGATGGGCGGGCTCAGGCGCGCACGACCTTGCCGGCCTGAGTCATGAGACACGCCGCCACGATATCGTCTTCAGTGGAGACCTGTACCTCGGGCGCATCGGGCGGCAGCACAAGCTTGAGAAAATCGAGCACGTTGCGCGCGTACAGGGCCGAACTGTCGGCGGCAACCAGCGCCGGCAGAATGGTGAGCCCCACGATATGAACCCCATGGCGCTGCACGACACTGCCGGCTTCGGTCAGCGGACAGTTGCCGTCGGTGCCGCCCGGCCCCCGGCCCGCCGCGAGGTCGACAATGACGGAGCCCGGCTTCATGGCGCGGACCATGTCTTCGGTAATGAGCACCGGTGCAGGTCGCCCCGGAATGAGCGCGGTTGAAATGACAACGTCGGCCTGCGCCACGCGTTTCGCGACCTCGGCCTTCTGACGGTCGAGCCAGCTCTTGGGCATCGGGCGCGCATAACCGCCCACCCCTTCCGCCGCTTCGCGCTCTTCATCGGTTTCGTAAGGAACATCGATGAACCGCGCGCCCAGCGACTCGACCTGCTCCTTGACCGAGGGCCGCACGTCGGAGGCTTCGATGACGGCGCCGAGGCGTTTGGCCGTGGCGATTGCCTGCAGACCCGCCACCCCGACACCCAACACGACGACGCGGGCAGCCTTGATCGTGCCGGCGGCGGTCATGAGCATGGGAAACAGGCGCTGATACTGGTTTGCTGCGAGCATGACAGCCTTGTAGCCGGCCACGTTGGCCTGGCTCGAAAGCACGTCCATGCTCTGGGCGCGTGTGGTGCGCGGGGCGGCTTCCAGTGCGAAGGCGGTGAGGCCGGCCTCGGCCATGCGCTGCAACCCTTCTGCATCGAACGGGTTGAGCATGCCGACCAGCGTGGCGCCGGGCTTCATGTGTGCCAGCTCAGCGGCACTGGGCGCCTGCACTTTCAGAACCAGGTCGGCCCCCAGGGCCCCCTGAGCGTCGACGATCTCGGCACCCGCCGCGACGTAGGCGTCGTCGACCGCGCTCGCCGCCACGCCCGCACCGGACTGGACGCATACGGTACGGCCTTGCGAAACCAGCTTCTTGACGGTTTCGGGCGTGGCCGCGACTCTTGTCTCTCCTGCTGCCGTTTCGGCAGGTACTCCTATCCGCATTGCTGCTCCTCTGGTGGGAGATGAATTGATACAGCGCGTATCCATCTGGCTGTTTACACGGGATCGCGCTCAAGTGCAATGCGATGAACGGTTTGCGGCAGCGCAAAACGAAAAAAAGGGCGTTGGCGGTTCGAACCGACAACACCCCTTGTAGATCGGGCGGTAAAGAAACGACCCCCCGAATCAGGCTCCCGCAGGATGATGACCGGCGGCATGCGCCTGCTCATCGGCATGATAGGAAGAGCGCACCATGGCGCCCACGGCCGCA
>JAEZGR010000333.1 GCA_023437255.1 Pseudomonadota bacterium
TTGACTCCTTTTGCAGATTGGGCACGAAGGAATATATGGTTAACCTGCCCGGCGGTGATTTGATGATGAAGGTTCTTGAATTGAATCGGGACGGAAGGGTAATTAGCAGCAGTGACTTACAAAGCGGCCAAAGATGGAAGAAATCAAAGGATACGGACAAAATTGCGATTACGGTTTATGGATATGACAAAGCATTTTCTCCGGCAGATTATAAGAAAGCGATATCTGATTATCCGCCATTCGGACTGGAGGAGTATGTCAGGTATACCCATAATACTGAAATGAAGGATATTACAGCCGGTGAATTTGTAAATGCCATAAATGTGGGCTGGAACCTGGGGAACTCTCTGGATTCCTATTCGAAAACTAGCAGCAAAAAAGTGAATTTAAACCAGGAGCAGTACTGGGGGAATCCTTATATTACGAAGGATTTAATTGATTACGTAGCGGACTGTGGATTTAATACCATTCGAATACCGGTCACCTGGTATTATAATACCTATGTGGATAAAAGTGGGAATTTAAAAATTAACAACGAATGGCTGAACAGGGTACAGGAGGTTGCTGATTATGCGATAGCGAGGGGGTTGTATGTCATAATCAATACGCATCATGAGCAGCCGATTATCTATGCGGGCACGAACGATGCTGACATGAAGCGGGTACTTAAAAATGCTAAGGCCTTATGGACGGATATCGCAGAGCGCTTTAAAACCTATGATGAATATCTGATTTTTGAGGCCTACAATGAAGTGGATAATATAGATAATTACTGGAACTATGGTGACACAGCCGCGGCTCAGATGAATGAGCTCAATCAGCTCTTTGTTGATACAGTTCGCAGTACGGGAGGAAATAATGCCATGCGGATCTTGGTTGTACCAACTTTATTAGACCGCATGGATGCAAGATTTTATTCCGCTTTTCGCATGCCTAAGGATATAGTGAAGGATAAAATAGCAGTTCAGGTACACACCTATTCACAGAAATTTCATCAGGCTATTGACAGTGATTTTACTGAGTTAGAAGAATTCTCAAATAAAATCAAGGCACCCATCATCATCGGAGAATTTGGATCTACTACCTCATACCCGTTTCCTGAGCTTAGAACAGAACATGCCTCCAATTTTGTGGCACGGGCAGCAACTCATGGAATAAAATGTATCTGGTGGGATAATGGCTCCGAATACGGTATCATCGATCGTAGAGATTTTTCGGCATCGGATAAGAAGATGATAAAGGCACTATTGGAAGGAGCTAGGGGGATAGGCTACCGGCTGGAACAGGAGATCGTACTGAACAGTCCGGAACAATATGTTAACCGGATGCCTAATACTGATACGGGGGAGCTGGAGATCAGATCTTGGGGAACACTGACCTCGGAGTTGGAAGGAAGTGCAATCAGAATAAAGGAGGGTACTATCTGTGCGGTAAGCCTAAAGGCAGTCAATGAGGCGACCGGAATCTGGCTGCAGAGATTGCTCTTTTATGACGCGGACGGGAGACTGGTCCAGGCAGGAAAGGAAATACAGTCAAAATATTATAACTGTAAGGTACCAGAAGGTGCAGTTACTGCGAGAATTTCAATCAATAGTCCGACAGTTAATATTTCTCTTAAAGATTATGAAAAATACCTGGATAACGGTGACCTTGAGGTTAGTATCTGTTTCTTTGATACTAAGGATGTGAAAAAGGATAAGGTACCCATAAAATTTTTTAGATCAGAATAGCAGAGCTGCCGTACCGGAGCGTAATATTGTCGGTGCGGCAGTACTTTTTTCAAGTCAAATGAGCCACTTTGCGGTTCGTCTTGTCTATACAATATGGATGGGAGTATAATTGCATCTTTCTCCTGTTCTGGCACAATCTCTTAGCTCGTTTTGTACTTTCGGGATGCAGGTACAGTATAGATCCTTATTATAGCAGGTTGTACATTTTTCGGGTAACAATAATGCATCGACCTGATGCCTGATATCAAGGGCCGCTTCCTTAAAGCCCTGTTCTAGCGGAAAAGAATATGGATAGCTTGCCATATCACAGGGATACATTCTGCCATCCCAGGCGATATATACATTATTTTTACCGCCTTTACACCACAAGCCTCTCCCGCAGGATGTTTTAGTATCGGAAGGATTTACCTTCTCCGTGCTTTTATTATCCGGATATTCATCTGATATGTTATTTCTTTCAAAGCCTTGGTGCTCCTTGGCTAATACCTCATTCAGTTCCTGCAGCTGATCCTTTGATAATCTTAATTTTCTTGCATCCGAATGAGCACCTCGTACAGGAGCGCAGGAGCCGAAATCCAGAGAAAGCAGCTTATTCCGTTCAGCGACCAACTCATATACAGCCTGATATTCCTTATAGTTTTCACTACAGGCAGTAAATCTGACATCAATTGCAATATTTGGGATGGTAAGTAACCTGTCTAGTCCGTCTATTGCCCTTTGAAAGCTTCCTTCTCTACCGCCAAACCTTCGGTATGCAGCCTCGGAAGCACCGTAAATCGTAATGCCAATCATGGCGGGAGGACGGCTTTTTAACAATTCCAGCATCTTATCATCTACTGTAGTTCCATTGGTAAATAGGGTAACCAAAAGCCCCATTCTGGTTATTTCCGAATAGATCTGAGGGAAGTCAGGATGCAGCATGGCCTCTCCACCTGTCAGTAATAGGAATATCCCTCCCTGATCACGGAACTGCTTGGCAAGCGTGGTCCATTGTTCACCGGTACAAAGTTTCCCGCCTAACGCCTCCGCTCTTTCCTTATCAAGCCTGACATAGCACATAGGACACTTCAGGGTGCAGAAGGCTGTTAATTCAAAGGTTGCACCGGTTAAATAGCCTGCGCTTAATAAATCCACATCAAACGGATGGATAAAGTCCATCCATTTGTCATTCGCTCTTCGACCATGAAGGATAGCCTCTTTTTGCCTTTGCTCCATCATCATGCCTCCATTATATTTGCCTCTATCAAGGTTTTAAAGAAGGTATCAAATTCTTTCGCTCCTGTTTCCTTGTCAATATCGTATTCCTCAATTAAGGCCGATATGATTTCTTCTCTTGACTTCTCTTTTTCTAAAAGCCTCCAGATAAAGCTTCCGCTTTGATTTGTTTTTATCATTCCATTAAACTCCAATAGTCTTTCTCCCATTGGAATGATGATCCAGTCCTCATTAATATTTCTTAACATGAGATCTTGTTTTATTTTCATAGGCTTCTCCCTCCTAAGTATTGCTATCATCTTATGATAACTCTGATATAGCCTCAGTAAATACTTCCTGATCGGATATAGCTTCCTCCATAGCAGGACGTACCCCCGATACCACTTTGAAGAAATTGGAAGATACTTACCCTTACGTACGAATCCAATTGCTTTCAGATAGATATGGTCCCTGGGAATCATAGATTCAATGTTCAGATTACCGTCTCCGATTAGATCAAAGCCATTCTTTGTAACGGAGTAGATTCTATGGACTACATATTGATTATCATGGGATTTATACAAAACAATGTCATCCGCACATAACCTTGTATCCTTATCAACCGCAATCAAATCGATATAGTCCCGTCCACCTTCCAGGAGCGGGCGCATACTGTTTCCCACGCCCAACAGCCTAACGGTATTTCCTAGGCGCGATTTTTCGATTAATTGCCATATGAAGTTCTCGTCCGTCGTAACAATTATATTATGTTTCACCATATTTTATATTGTCTATTCACAGCATTTCCTCTTCTAAGATTTTAACTGCTTCTTCACTGATGGTACAAGTAAGTTCAAATACACGGATATGTTGAATAATCTCTTTTAAATTTTCAATGGATAGATCGAATAGAGCCTGATCAAAGCTGGAGTGGAGTACATTCGCCAGTACCGCCAGTATGGCTGTAGTTCCCGTCAGCTCTCTGATAGAATTCGAGACACCTTGCTTTACCAAAATCACCGCACTCAGGTGAGCTCTTCTGTTTATGAACTCACCTGAGGTACCGCACCAGGGTGTCCCATATACGTAAGGAATCCCATCCTTCATTCGGAGGGCAGGACAATCCCCGTTCAGGATAATCGCATTCCTATAGGATTGCCATAAATGTGCCTGCGTTGTTTTTCCTGCTCCGCTGATTCCGGTAAATATAAATCCATTTCCCTTATATTCCACTGCGGCTCCATGCAGTACTACTCCACCTTTATATAGTAATCTGCCTTCGAAAGGATACATCATCCACTGTAAATCATAATGCTCATATTCCCGGATGTGGGGTAAAAACTTAACCTGCGAGTAATCCTTTGACATTTCTATGGAATAACCGGGGGTGGTGAGATGATTAGGATCATAAACCATCATTATATGTTGATCAGGTCGATCGAAAAAAGCATGGTTATATATTCTCTTACAATATGCTGCACCTGTGAATTCATTTAAGCCACATACCCTGACATTCATGTCGGGTTCTTCAGCTACAGCCTCAGGATAAAACGCAGCCATACTCCTAGGCAGAATGATGCAGTCGTGATAATGGTAGCATCTAACTCTTTCTTTCTCGTTTTCCCATGATACCCCGACATGTATTTCGGCTATTTGATAAAAATGCATCTATCTTCTCCTGTTTTTCATATACATCTTTTAGGTTTATTATTTTCTAGTTATTAAGCAGAACATGAGGCATTTCCGACACTGCTGTTTGCCAACGATGGAATAGTACAACTATTAATACCATTGCTTGCCACCTTACTACAGGGGGATTGGGGGGCATTAGAGTGTGCACCAGCATTTTGGTTACCGGATCCATTTAGGCGTGCTGCTACCACAAATTCACAAAGCTCCAGCTTGGGGCTGTCAAATAACTTTTTCATATAGAATTCTCCTTTCTGATGTATTTTCAAATCCCGTTATTGGGATACTGAACATAGTGCATTCGAAGTATGTATCAGTAAAGAAAATTATACAATAAAATACAATAATTGTAAATTAAACCCTCAAATCATAACAGATTTGTTGGAATTAATAAGACTGACAATTATTTACAAAATACAGTTGAAAATGGGAGTACAATATTATATAATTCAAAATATACGAAGAAGAAACAAGAGCAAATGTTTCATTATACAAGGAGCAGCCATGAAATATTATTACAGGATTTATGGATTGACGATCCGGTCCGAGGTAAAATTCACTGAAGCGGATGAGATCGGA
>JAEZGR010000367.1 GCA_023437255.1 Pseudomonadota bacterium
ACGACAAAGATTTTTTCCGCACCCAGGTGGATGGCCGGGCTGATGGGCGCCAGATGACGCATCGAGCCATCGCCACACCATTCAGTGTGGCCGTGAACCAACATTGCCTGCGCTGGAAACACGAACGGAATGGCCGATGACGCCAGCAGATGATGCACACCGATGCTGGCCGGTACCGCCTGACGCAAGGACCGGCGCCAGGGCTTGATGCCGCCCCGTGCCTGGAAGAAAGTGATGTGTTCACCGGTGCTGTAACCCGATGCGGTGATCGCCAGCGCATCGAGCACACCCCGCTCCAGGTTCTGGCGTAATTGCTCGAAATTCAGCGTGGCTTCCAGCAGCTCGCCCAGCGGCGCGTTGTCCAGCAATGATCGCGGCTGGTGACGGCGTATTGAGGGCATCAGCCAGCCGGCCGCCAGCATGCCGAACCATCGCAAGCCGGTGCGCAGCAGGCGCGGTCCGTCTGCGTGGTAGATGGCCCCGGTATGCAGGGTTGACCAGAGCCGGACCAGGCCGTCGATGGTGCCCTGGGGGTCATGCGCACCGCAGGCATAGGCGGCCGCGTTGATCGCGCCCGCCGATGTGCCGGCGATGATGGAAAAGGGATTGCAGAAGTTGGGCGCCCGGCCCGGATTGAGCAGCTCGATCACCCCGGAGAGCACGCCCGCCTGGTAGGCGGCACGTGCCCCCCCGCCGGTCAGAATCAGACCGACCGGGCGGGGACCGATGCAATGCGGCTCACGACTGCCGTGGGGAGTTGGCATCGAAGACGGTCAGCGCCGCCATGTTCACGATGCGGCGCACGGTGGAGCTCGATGTCAGAATGTGCACCGGCGCGTTGGCACCCAACAGGAAGGGACCTACCGCCACATTGCCGCCTGCCGCCGTCTTGAGCAGGTTGTATGCGATGTTGCCCGAATCGACGCTGGGGCACACCAGCAGATTGGCCGCACCCGTGAGCGTGGTGGTGGGCAGAATACGGCGGCGCAGCTCTTCGTCGAGCGCGCAGTCACCATGCATTTCGCCGTCGATTTCCAGCGTGGGATCGGCGGAACGCACCAGAGACAAGGCATCCTTCATCTTTTCGCCCGAGGAGGAACTGCCCGTACCGAAGTTGGAACGCGACAACAGCGCCACCTTGGGCTCGATATTGAGACGCCGCATTTCATTGGCCGCCATGAGCGTGATTTCAGCCACCTGTTCGGCGTCGGGGTTGTCGTTCACGTGCGTGTCGGCCAGCGCCAGCGTGTGCTCTGCCAGCAGCAGAATGTTCATGGCCGCGTAGGTGCGCACGCCGGGCGCCTTGCCGATCACTTCATCGATGAAGCGCAGATGGTTGCCATACGAACCCACAGTGCCGCAGATCATGCCGTCGGCATCGCCCAGACGCACCATCATGGCGCCGATGAGCGTGAGACGGCGGCGCATCTCGACACGCGCCATTTCCTTGCTGACGCCGCGCCGGCACATGAGCTCCCAGTAGGTGGTCCAATACCGGTTGAAGCGCTCGTCGTAGTCGGGGTTGGTGACTTCGTAGTCCTGGTCAAGGCGCAGGCGCAGACCGAATTTCTGAATGCGATCTGCGATGACCGAGGGGCGGCCCACCAGAATGGGACGTGCCAGGCCTTCATCGACCACGATCTGCACGGCACGCAGCACGCGCTCGTCTTCGCCCTCGGCAAACACGATGCGGCTCTTCAGGCCATCGCGCACCATCTTCTTCACCACCGGGAACAGCGGCTTCATGAAAGCGCCGGAACGATAGATGAACTGTTCGAGCTGCGCCTCGTAGCTTTCTATATCGGCGATCGGGCGGCTGGCCACGCCGTCGGTGACGGCGGCCTGCGCCACGGCGGAGCTGATGCGCACGATCAGGCGCGGATCGAATGGCTTGGGAATGAAGTACTCGGGCCCGAACGACACGCCGTAGGTGCCGTAGGCTGCGGCCACGACGTCGCTCTGCTCTTCTTTGGCGACCTCACAGATCGCATGCACGGCGGCCTTTTCCATGCCGCGGGTGATGGTGGTTGCGCCGACGTCGAGCGCTCCACGGAAGATGTACGGGAAGCACAGAACGTTGTTGACCTGGTTGGGGTAGTCGGAACGCCCCGTGGCCATGACCACGTCGTCGCGCACGGCGTGCGCGTCTTCAGGAAGAATTTCCGGGTTGGGGTTGGCCAGCGCCAGAATCAGCGGGCGCGGTGCCATGCGCTTGACCATCTCGGGCTTGAGCACGCCACCCGCCGACAGGCCCAGGAACACATCGGCATCGTCGATGATATCGCCGAGCGTGCGCGCATCGGTTTCCTGGGCAAAGCGTTCCTTGACCGGGTCCATGAGAACGGGGCGGCCCTTGTAGACCACGCCTTCAATATCGGACACCCAGATGTGCTCCAGCGGCAGGCCCATGTCGACCATGAGGTCGAGGCAGGCCAGCGCCGCGGCGCCCGCGCCGGACACCACGACCTTGACCTGGTTGATATCTTTGCCTACCACCGCCAGGCCATTGATGAACGCCGCGGTGACACAGATTGCCGTGCCGTGCTGATCGTCGTGGAATACCGGAATGTTCATGCGCTCGCGCAGTTTACGTTCGACGTAGAAACATTCGGGCGCCTTGATGTCTTCAAGGTTGATACCGCCAAAGGTGGGCTCCAGGCCGGCGATGATGTCGACCAGGCGGTCGGGATCGAGTTCGTTGATCTCGATATCGAACACGTCGATATCGGCAAACTTCTTGAACAGCACCGCCTTGCCCTCCATGACGGGCTTGGCAGCCAGCGCGCCGATGTTGCCCAGCCCCAGTACGGCGGTACCGTTGGTGATGACCCCGACCAGATTGCCACGGCCGGTGTATTGGAAGGCGTTCTGCGGATCACTGACGATTTCTTCGCAGGCCGCCGCCACTCCGGGGGAGTAAGCCAGCGACAGATCGCGCTGGTTTGCCAGCTGCTTGGTGGGCGTGACGGCTATCTTGCCCGGGCGGCCCTGCCGGTGATATTCGAGGGCGGCCTTGCGAAGGTTGGATTCCATGATTTTGTGCGCACAAAAAAGATTGAAACGAGGTCCTTCATTCTAGCCGCGAAAATTTCATTTGTATGAGCCGCGCGGGCACGCTAAAGCAGTTGACCCGGATTCGGAAAAACACCGTTCGGATCAAACAGGCGCTTGACGGCGGCATCGAGCGCTGTGGCGGCGTGGGCCAGGTTCACCGCTTCGCACGGCCCTGTGCCGCCTTCGAGCCCAAAAGAACCCGCATTGTCGCCATAGTCGTCGAATTCGGCCCAGGGAAGTTCCGGCAGAAAGGCGGCCCCCTGCGCAGGGTCGGCCAGCCGTTCATCGATCACCACCCACTCCAGCCAGGCCAGGTCGCCGCCATGACCCAGCAACAGATGCGCGAGATTCAGGGTGGCGCCCGGTGCCGGCATCAGGGCGTCCAGTCGGTATCGCGCCGGCCAGGCGGTGCGCTCCGCGCACTGAGAGGCCTCGGCACCGGAAGCCAGCGTGAAAAGCGCGGGAATCAGCGTCTGCAAGCGCAGGTTGTCGAGCGCCTTGCGGTTGTCGGTGGCGAATGCGCCCAGGCTTACCGACACGCCATCGGCCAGCAGAGCCGAGGCGTGCACGATGCCCGACGCCGCCGTATGACTGGTCGTCCAGTTGCAGAGATTGCGGTCGGCAAGCCAGGCCGCCACCGTGAGATGCGCCGGCACTTCGGCAAAGGCGGTGAGCCCTTCGGCCTCGAGTTCACCGATCAGGCAGCCTGGCTGCACGAACCAGCGGCTGCCACCCGGCTCCATGCGTTTGCAGGCCGCCAGCTCGCGACCGGGGCGAACCCACAGTACAGGACCGGCCTGGGAGGCCGTGCCGGGCACGCCGTCAAGCGCCAAGCACACGCCATGTTCGGCGCACAGTCGGCGGGCATGATGGATATCGGTGGGCTGCTTGAGCAGCAGGCGGGCCGCCTTGCGATCAGAGCCCGTTTCAAGCAGGGTGACGTCGCCGGCCACCGTACTTCGCAGACGGCTGAAGAATTGTTCCCACGGGCTGGAGGGGGGCCGCCTCCCCCTCAGAAACGAACGGCGTCCTTCTGACTGCATGCTGATCTCCGTGATGCGACCCCGACCGAGGGTGGGCCGCTACAATCAGTGATTGTCCCTTATTCACATCCAGTACCAAACCATCAGAACCATGTCCCGTCTAGCTCAGCGTACCGAAACCGTCCTGCCGTTCTATGCCGTCGAGATGTTCAAGCAGGCGGCAGCGCTCAGCGCCCAAGGGCGCGACATCATCAGCCTGGGCATCGGCGAGCCCGATTTTACGGCGCCCACCCAGGTTGTCGAAACGCTGAACCGGGCCGCGCAGGCGGGCTTGAGCGGCTACACGTCGCCGGCCGGCCTGCCCGTGCTGCGCGAAACCATCGCCCATCATTACGAAACCCAGTACGGAGCGTCGATAGACCCTTCACGCATCCTGATCACTGCAGGCGCCTCGGGCGCCCTGCTGCTCGCCACCATGGCACTTGTCGATCCGGGCGACGAGGTACTGCTGCCCGACCCGTCGTACCCGGCCAACCAGAACTTCATCGTGGCCGCCGGCGGCGTGCCCCGTCTGATTCCCGCCCAGGCCGAACAGCGCTTCCACCTTTCGGCAGAAGATATTCGCCAGCATTGGGGGCCGCGCACCCGCGGGGTTCTGATCGCATCGCCCAGCAACCCCACCGGCACCAGCTTGAACCGTGAAGCACTGCGCGAACTGGTTGCCGAAGTGCGCGCCCGCGACGGCTTCATCATCATGGACGAGATCTATTTGGGGCTCTACTATGAAGATACACCTCAGAGCGCACTGACGCTGGATGACGACATCATCATCATCAACAGCTTCTCAAAGTACTTTCACATGACCGGCTGGCGGTTGGGGTGGATCATCGCGCCGCCCGTCATGGTGCCCGCGCTCGACAAGCTGGCCTCCAACCTGTGCATCTGCGCACCCGCCCTGGCACAACACGCCGCAATCACCTGCTTCGAACCCGAGGTGCTGGCCATCTACGAGAAACGCCGGCTGTCTTTCAAGCAAAGGCGGGACTACCTGCTGCCCGAACTCGAACGGCTCGGCCTGCAGGTTCCGGTCAAGCCCGACGGCGCCTTCTACATCTATCTGGATATCAGCCGCTACAGCAACGACAGCGACGACTTTGCGCAGCGCCTGCTGCACGGCCCGGGCATCGCCACAGTGGCCGGCCGGGATTTCGGCCCCGCCCACGCGAAGACCAGCCTGCGTTTGTCGTATGCCACACGTCTGGACCGGCTTGAAGAAGCGGTGGCGCGCCTGACTGCATGGCTGCCCGAACATGTGGCGGCAACCGCCGGCTGATTGCCCAATGCTCCGCTGCCTGCCGAACGCTCGGCTGCCTGAATAACAGGTCCGCCGCAGCCGGCAGACTCGTGCTGCAGGCCTGGCCGATGCGCAAGCCCTCAGCGACCGACCGGAATTCCCGAAGCCAGCGCGATGCGGCGCCGTTCGGCCAGCACCTTGGCACCGTAACCGCCGTCGTTCGGGCCGGTCGCCCCCACGTAACAGGCCAGGCCGCGTTCCACCGATCCACGCCGGTCGATGCAGTCACGCAAGATGCGTGAGCCGACGCGAATATTGGCGATGGGGTGCAGCGCGGCGATGGTCCCGTCGGTGAACTCGGTGAACTTGTCTTTATGGACCCGGGTCATGAC
>JAEZGR010000020.1 GCA_023437255.1 Pseudomonadota bacterium
CCTGCTGAAGCAGTTTGGCGATTTCGCCCTGCCTCTTCAAAGGCATGCGTTCGGTTATTGCACTGACGCTCAGGGCCAGTATGGGATTCCCCTGCGAATCGGTCAGTGCACATCCCACTCCCATCGCGCCGCGTACGGCGTAGTTCTGCATCACCGCATAACCACGGGTCTGTGCGTTCTTTCGCAACCGGTGCAGGATATTGGGCGTCATGCCTCCGTACTCCTCCAGGCGGTGCGCATTCAGTTCGACGATGTGATTTGCCTCGTCTTCTTGCAGCGCGGCCAACAATGCCATGCCCGAAGAGCCTATGCCGAGCGGGTATCGCTTACCGGGGTAGCTCGCAAGGATCTGAATAGGGTAGTCGCCGACCTCGCGGTGGATGGCCAGCGATTCATGACCGTCGCGCACGACGAGGAAGACCGCATCACCCAGCCGCTCTGCCAGGCGCCGCGCAGAACTCACGGCACGTATCGTTGCTGACCGTGTGGCTTCGTTCTGCATGCCGCCGACTGCCAGGGCTACCTGCCCCTGGATGTCGGAGAAATAGCGCTTTCCGCCTTCCCCTTTCTTGACCCACCCGGATGCCTCCAAGGACAAAAGCAGGCGATGGACGGTGGGCCTTTCTATGCCAGTCATACGTGCCAACTCGGTCACCGTGACGCCGGACGGCGCCGCATTCTTGAGCGTGGACAGCACAGCAAGCCCGCGTCGAAGCGCCTGCGGGCCAAGCCCCTGGTTGCTCGGGCGGGTCGTCCTCTCTTGCATACGAGCTCTCCTCTCGGAGTGTTCATTATGTGAACACTTTTCTAACAAATAATGATCACTTTACCTATATTTGGCGCCTTTACCAGTCAGAAATACGACTACCCCCAAGGAGAAGACAGTGTCCACAGTGAAGTCACCAGCCAGACGGCGCCTCTCGGTCATGACCGGTATCCTGGCAGCAGCCTCGATCATGGCCTCCCTTGGCATCGGAACCGCCCATGCCGCTTTCCCTGAAAAGCCCATCACACTGGTGGTCGGCTTTGCTCCGGGCGGCCCGACGGACGCACTGGCGCGTGTATTGGCAACGGAAATCGGCAAAGACCTGGGGCAAAGCGTTGTGGTAGAAAACAAGCCAGGTGCAGGGAGCAATCTGGCTGCTCAACAGGTCGCCCGTGCCCAACCCGATGGCTATACGTTGCTGATGCTGGCGGTAACCAGTGCCATCAACCAGACGCTGTATGCCAATCCGGGCTTTGATCTTCTCAAAGATCTCAAACCGGTCGCCATGGGTGCAAAGGTACCGAGCGTTTTGGTGGTGAACCCCGAACTGCCGGTCACGACGGTGGCAGAACTCGTGCAGTACGCCAAGGACAATCCAGGCAAGTTGAACTTTGGTTCGTCGGGTAATGGCACCTCGATCCACGTGGCCGGCGAAATGTTCAAATCCATGGCCGGCATCGACGTGACTCACGTTCCGTACCGCGGTAGTGCGCCTGCCGCGACCGCGCTGGTGGCTGGGCAGATTTCGTTCATGTTCGATAACGTGCCTTCGATCTGGCCGTTTGTTGAAGCCGGCCGCCTGCGCCCGCTGGCCGGCACGACCTATGAGCGCATCGACCGCGCTCCGGAGCTGCCGACGATGGCTGACTCCGGCTTTGCTGATTTCAACGTGTCTTCCTGGTACGGTATTGCCGCGCCTGCCGGCACGGCGGACGACCGCATCGCCGAACTGAACAAGTCGGTGCAGCGTGTGCTTTCCAACCCTGAAGTGCTGGAACGCCTCAAGGGGATGGGTGTGATCGTAGAAGAAAGCACACCGGAATCGTTCGGCAACCTGATCAAGGAAGAAATTGCTCGTTGGGCACCCATCGTCAAGGCCTCCGGCGCCCGGGTTGACTGAGAGTAAACGGAATGACTGAAACCTCAGGAAAATCTGCGCTGAGCGGCCTGGTGGTGCTGGATGTCTCCCGAGTTCTGGCCGGTCCGCTGTCCGGCCAGATCTTGGGCGATCACGGCGCTGAAGTGATCAAGGTGGAGTCTTTCGCCGGAGACGATACGCGTCAGTATGGCCCGCCGTTTGTGGACGGCGACGCTCCCTACTATCTGGGGCTGAACCGGAACAAGAAAGATATCGCGCTGGATCTGTCTACTGCTGAAGGCCGCGATATGTTGCTGGCCATGCTCGACAAGGTCGACATCTTGATCGAGAACTTCAAGCTCAGTACCTGGAAGGGATGGGGATTCGAAGATCTGTCCTTTCTCACCGAGCGCTACCCGCGTCTGATCCATTGCCGTATTTCCGGCTTCGGAGAAGAGGGGCAACTCGGCGGGTTGCCCGGTTACGACGCCGCGGTGCAGTCTATGTCGGGGCTGATGTCGATCAACGGCAGCCCGGAAAGCGGGCCTGTTCGGATGGGCATTGCACTGGTGGATATCACCACCGGCATGAACGCAGCCATGGCCGTCTTGCTGGCGCTCTATGAACGCGAGCGCTCGGGCCGCGGCCAGTCGCTGGAGGTCACCCTGTTTGACACGGCGATAGCGCTTCAACACCCGCATACCGTGAATGTCATGAACGGGGGCGAGGCCAAGATTACCGGTAATGGTCACCCGAACATCGTTCCTTATGACCTCTTTCCTACCGCAACAAACAAGCTGTTCCTGGCGATCGGAAACGACCGCCAGTTTCGCCGCTTCTGCGAGGAAATGGGGCGCCCCGAGCTGGGCGTGGATCCGGACTATGCCACCAACCGTCAGCGCGTCGCCAATCGCGTAGAGCTGACCAGAATCCTGACGGACCTGCTTGCCGACAAGGACGCGGGGGAGCTGTTTGAGCGCCTCATGGCGTTGGGGATTCCGTGTTCGCCCATGCTGTCGGTCGAGGAGGCGCTCGCGTTGCCGCACACCCAGACGCGACGCATGCGGCTTGAGCAGGGCAATTATCGAGGCACCGGCATTCCCATCAAGCTTGC
>JAEZGR010000030.1 GCA_023437255.1 Pseudomonadota bacterium
GCCGGGTTGTGTTCAACCAGACGGCGGGCCGCCTCGGCCAGCTTGAGGCGGGCCTGCTCTTCACGCGGCGGAAAGAACTCGAGACTGATCTTCTGTGAATCGCTCATTGAACCAGCAACCTCGAGAACAGGCCCGAGATCAGGCTGTAGACGATGGCGCCACCCAGCGCCCACCAGAAGCCGGCCACTTGAAAGCCCCGCAAGATGGAGCCCGCGAACCAGAACACCAGCGCGTTGAGCACCAGCAGAAACAGGCCCAGCGTGACTACGGTGATGGGCAGGGTCAACAGAATGAGCACCGGCTTGACCAGGGTGTTCAGCAGCCCGAGCACCAATGCCGCGATCAGCGCCGCGCCGAACGACGCAACGGTGATGCCCGGCAGCAGATAGGCGACGATCAGCAGCGCCACCGCATTCAATATCCAGACGAGCAAGAGAGTCATGATGGCCTCAGTAGCGGTAGTGGTCGGGCTTGTAGGGGCCTTCGACCGGCACGTTGATGTAGGCGGCCTGATCAGAACGCAGTTCGGTGAGATTGACGCCGAGCTTCTTCAGATGCAGGCGAGCGACCTTTTCGTCGAGCGGCTTGGGCAGCACGTATACCTGGCCACGCTCGTAGTGCTCGCCACGCGTGAACAGTTCGATCTGGGCGATGGTCTGGTTCGTGAACGAAGCCGACATCACGAAGGAGGGATGACCCGTGGCGCAGCCCAGGTTCACCAGACGCCCCTTGGCCAGCAGAATGATGCGCTTGCCGTCGGGGAAGATCACGTGGTCAACCTGCGGCTTGATCTCTTCCCATTGCAGGTCTTCGATGCCGGCGCCATCGATCTCGGTGTCGAAGTGGCCGATGTTGCAGACGCTCGCCTGGTCTTTCATGCGCTCCATGTGGTCGCGCGTGATCACATGGTAGTTGCCGGTGGCAGTCACGAAGATATCGGCCTTGTCGGCGGCCTCTTCCATGGTGACCACACGGTAGCCTTCCATGGAAGCCTGCAGTGCGCAGATCGGGTCGATTTCGGTGACCCAGACCTGGGCGCGCAAGGCGGCGAGCGCCTGAGCGCAGCCCTTGCCCACGTCGCCAAAGCCGCAGACCACGGCGATCTTGCCTGCCACCATGACGTCGGTGGCGCGCTTGATGCCGTCGACCAGCGACTCGCGGCAGCCATACAGGTTGTCGAACTTGGACTTGGTGACCGAATCGTTCACGTTGATGGCCGCAAACGCCAATTCGCCGTTCTTCGACATCTGATACAGACGGTGCACACCGGTGGTGGTCTCTTCGGTGACGCCACGCACCTCGGCCAGGCGGGTGGAGTACCAGTCGGGCGACTCGGCCAGACGCTGACGGATCGAGGCGAACAGCACGCGTTCTTCTTCGCTGCCCGGCTTGTCGAGCACGGAGATGTCTTTTTCGGCACGTGCGCCCAGATGCAGCAGCAATGTGGCATCGCCGCCATCATCGAGAATCATGTTGGCGTGCTGGTCGTTGGGCCAGTTGAAGATCTCGTGGGTGTACTGCCAGTAGTCTTCGAGCGTTTCGCCCTTGATGGCGAACACGGGCGTGCCGCCGGCAGCGATGGCTGCCGCAGCGTGATCTTGCGTGGAAAAGATGTTGCACGACGCCCAGCGCACTTCGGCACCCAGCGCCTTGAGTGTTTCGATGAGCACCGCAGTCTGGATGGTCATGTGCAGGCTGCCGGCAATGCGGGCGCCCTTGAGCGGCTGACTAGCGGCGTATTCTTCGCGCACGGCCATCAGGCCGGGCATTTCGGTTTCGGCAATGGCGATTTCACGGCGACCCCAGTCGGCCAGCGAAATGTCGGCAATCTTGTAATCGGAAAAGGCGGTGTCAGCAACAGAGTTCATGGTTCTTGCCCCAGAAACCCGTGCCGGTGAAGGTGACGGTGCGACATGCAGCCGCTCGCTCATCTGGCCCGGACGGGTGGTAGATGAGCGCCGTTGTAACGTGGATAGCGATTCCTGAGCCTAGCGGTGTGGCCACCGTTGCAGCGCCCCTCAGGAATTGTTCATTTTAACGCATTTTCGGGCGGCGCCAGCCCTTCAGGCCCGGCGCCGCGGATACCCCTGCGCCCGGATGCGTTCCCACACCTGGCGCTTCTCTTCGTCGTTATAGAACACCCAGTTCGACACCTCGGCCACGGTGCGACCGCAGCCTCGACACACTTCGTCGTAGAGCGTGGAACACACGCCCACGCACGGGGTGTCGGTGGCCTCAAAACGGCCACCGGACGAAGAAGGGTCTTGCTCGCTCATGCAGCCTGCTTGAGCACCTGCGCCTTGTCAGTGGCTTCCCAGCTGAACTCGGGCTCGGCACGACCGAAGTGGCCATAGGCGGCCGTTTTCGTGTAGATGGGGCGCAGCAGGTCGAGCATTTCGATGATGCCGCGTGGGCGCAGGTCGAAGTTCTCACGAACGATGCGGGCGATTTGCTCGTCGGGGATCACGCCCGTGCCTTCGGTGTACACCGTGATATTGATGGGCTCGGCAACACCGATGGCGTAGCTGACCTGAACCTGGCACTGACGCGCCAGGCCGGCAGCCACCACGTTCTTGGCCACGTAGCGGGCCGCGTAGGCCGCGGAGCGGTCGACTTTGGAAGGATCCTTGCCCGAGAAGGCACCGCCGCCATGGGGGCAGGCGCCGCCGTAGGTGTCGACGATGATCTTGCGCCCGGTCAGGCCGCAATCGCCCTGGGGACCGCCAATGATGAACACGCCGGTGGGATTCACCAGGAAACGGGTCTTGGGCGTGAGCAGGCCTTCGGGAATGACGGGTTTGATGATCTCTTCGATCACCGCCTCGCGGATATCTTCCTGAGAAATGTCGGGCGCGTGCTGAGTGGACAGCACGACGGTGTCGACTTCGACCGGCTTGCCATCAACATAGCGGAAGGTGACTTGCGACTTGGCGTCGGGGCGCAGCCAGTTCAGGCGACCGTCTTTGCGCAGTTCGCTCTGGCGCTGCACCAGACGGTGCGCATACCAGATGGGTGCCGGCATGAGGTCGGGCGTTTCGTCGCAGGCATAGCCGAACATGAGACCCTGATCGCCCGCTCCCTGATTGAGCAACTCTTCGGGGCTGCGGTCGACACCCCGCGCGATATCGGGCGACTGCTTGTCGTAGGCGACCAATACGGCGCAGCCCTTGTAGTCGATGCCGAATTCGGTGTTGTCGTATCCGATGCTCTTGATGGTGTCGCGCGCGACCTGGATGTAGTCGACGTTGGCGGTGGTGGTGATTTCGCCCGCCAGCACCACAAGCCCGGTATTGCACAGCGTTTCGGCGGCTACCCGGGCGTTGGGGTCTTCGGTGAAG
>JAEZGR010000351.1 GCA_023437255.1 Pseudomonadota bacterium
GGTCTTGGCGGTATTTCGCGCGGCCGACGCCTATATCTCGCCGAACTGGTATCCATCAAAGCACCTGCATCACGAGCAGGTACCGACATGGAATTACCGTGTCGTGCACGCCCATGGGCGCATCACCGTTCGTGACGATGAACGTTTTGTGCGAGGTGTCGTGGCTCGCCTGACACGCGCGCACGAGGCGACGCAGCCAGTACCGTGGAAGATGGGCGACAGCCCGAAGGAGTTCATCGATATGCGACTGCAGGCGGTGGTCGGTCTCGAGATCGAAATCACACGCCTCAGCGGCAAGTTCAAATTGAGCCAGAACAAGGACGCCGAGGACGTCCGTAGCGCCGCCGCCGCCCTTATCGCCCAGGGCGACAGCGAACTCGGCAATGCGATGCTGTGCTGTGCTGTGCCGAGGGAGAACTAGCGCAACGCTACGGGTGTTTGTGGCGCCCGGTTTCCCGCATCCAGCGCTCAAATTCGGCTGGGGCCAAGGGCTTGGAGAATAGATAGCCCTGCACCACCGGATAGCCCTGTTGCCGCAGAGTTTCGTTCTGCTCCACAGTCTCGACGCCCTCTGCGACCACGGTCAGGCTTAGACTTTTCCCGATGCCCAGAATCGCCGAGCTCAGCGATTGGGCCGCCGCATCCGTTTCGAGATCGGCCACAAAACAGCGATCGAGCTTGAGCTCGGAGTGGTGCCAGCGCGCCAGGGCCTCGACGCCATAAAGGTGGCCGGTGCTGGTTTCAATCTGCGGCTGGTAGTGCAGCCGAAGCGAATCATCGGCTTCTTGCAGGGCCTGCCGCAACGCATTCTCCAGCGTAAGGCGTTCCTGCGCCAGACGGCTCATGTCATCACTGAAGTAGGTGAACCTGCCACGCCCCGCCTTCTTCGCCTGGTACATGGCCAGGCCGCCGTTCCACAGGAACCGACCGATGGGCCGATATGCACCCCGTCCAACTGCGACGAATAGGAGAACGGCAGGCTGGGCGCGGCCAGGGGGTGCAGCACCTCGTGCATCTTGGTGTTGGTAATGTCGAAGAGAATCGATACGGTGTGCGGAATCTGGAGTCCGTGATGACGATCGCCGCGTCTGTTCGATCGGCAACAAGCGACAAGCATTCGAGCCGCCGCTCGTCCTCGATTTCAAGGGTGGGTGAATCAGGGCGACTGCGTCTACCTGCAGGCACAACATCAAGTTTTCGGGAGCACATGAAAGAGCGGCAAATGGGCGTTGAACAGGCGGCTTCTCTACAGCAGCAATTTCACATGAAACATTGTAATTGCAAACCTTTGAAAAGCCGGCACCCGTTGCGCCTACTCCATTGATGCAGCGCAGCAACAACAGGATACCTTGCAAATCTGAACGGGCGGCGCCCATGGCAATTCATCGCCGAGTCGGCTCAGCGCATGTCGAAGGCTTCCCGGTGCATGAGCACCCCGCGGCCCAGCGCCGCCCGCAAATCCGCCTCCAGACTCTTTGCAAACGCCACGGGCCCGCAGAACCAGACGTCCATTTTCCTCCCGACGGGCCTGCTGTATTCGAGCACCCCGTCTGCATCGAGCCGCTGGCAGGCGCTCGTATCATGGATATGCAAGGTGACATTGGGTGCCACACTGCACAGAGCACGCACTCGCTCAACAAGAGGGTCCGCACCGGCATCGCGTATGCAGTAGTGCATGTGCACCGGGGTGTCGGTGGGATGCTCCTTCAGGTGCTCCAGCCAGGCAAGAAAGGGCGTGACGCCGATTCCGCCAGCCACCCAGACCTGAGCTGCGTCGGGGCGCCCGTCGCGATAATCGAGCCTCCCATAGGGGCCCTCGATCTGCACCGGCTGGCCCACGTACAGGTGTTGCCCGAGCGTGCGGGTGTAGTCACCCAAGGCCTTTATCTGAAACGAGATCCGGCGCGACCCCGTTTTGGCAGCGCAGGCAATGGTAAAGGGATGGGCGCCCTCGGCGCGATCAAAAGTCAGGAATGCAAATTGGCCGGGTCGATGGGCCGGCCACTGCGAGTCCGGCTCACAGACCACTTCAAGTACATCGCCATGCTGAGCAATGGAAAACACACGACCTGCATGACGCCGCTTTTGACCGATGCGTTGCGCGAGAGACATGACAGCCGCAAGGGAACCGGCAGGAAGCAGCACAGCCATCAGCACGCCCGTGGCTCCCACCCAGTAACTGGCAGGCAGCAAGGCCACCGTGTGGAACACCAGAATGAGGTAAATCACTGGCATTGACCTGTGCAGCGCGCGCCAGGGTCGGTATGGAAGGCGCTTCCACAGCGCGAGCACAAGCAGGCCAAGCAAAATGTATATGGCCCACTCGCCCAGATCCTTTGCCGGCGAGCGCCAGGACTGCGCAAAGAATAATGCGGCCTCTTTTGCGGGGCGGCCTTCCTTGCCGATCAGATCCGCCAGCTCACTGCTGCCCAGCTTGACAAGCCAGTGTGCCGCGCCGAAAAGAACGGCCAGTATGCCTGCCCACTTGTGCACGTTATAGAGCTTGTCCATGCCACCCATCGGCCCTTCAAGCCAGGCAGGGCGCGTCGCCAGGACCATGACAAGCGACATGAGGCCAATGGAAAGAATGCCTGTCAGGTAGAGGCCATGGCGTTGCACGACCCATGGCAAGGTGCCCGACATGGGATGCATGTACAGCGCATCCCAGGCCCAGACCGCTGTCAGAGTGGCAATAAAAAAGCTCAGAAAATACCGCGTTTTCATGATGCACATCCGTTGATACGAGGACCCCGTCCGCCTCTGCTGCCGCCAGTCGGAACGACACAGAGGCATTGTGGGGAAATGCCGGTTCCGTGTTGCGGCGCTTGGGCCGCGAATTACCGTGCAATATCAGTCGCGGTCGCGAACCTTTTCCCTCACGACCTTGCCGGCAGTGGGTTCGATGTACAGTTTCACGGAGCGGCCCTGAGCGTCGCGGGCCTTGGCCTCGTAGCCGTCTCGTTCTCGCTCGATTTCACGTATATCGGTGTAGCCCGCAGCCACCAGTCGGTCGTAGATCTGCCCCAGGTTCAGCCAGGCGGACTTTTCGCCGGCGGCGCTTCCCGCTGGTGCGGCGGCCTGTGCAAGCGTGGCCACGGGTGCGACGCCGGGCACCTGCGGCTGAGCATAGGCCAGGCCAGCCATGGCAGCGGCGCTGCTCAGGGCAAGAATGATTGCGGATTTCTTGATGCGGTTGGACATGACGCGCTCCTTCAGGATTGAAAATGGCCGTACCGGAACATGTGTGGTCGTGCCGTGGTTACTTGTCGCCATTGTGCGATTCAGCACATGAACGTTCCGTGAAGGTGCTGTTCATGTTCCATTCATGTTCGGGCCGTTAAAACAGAGGCGAACTCATGTCCTGTCTCTCTCCCACACTCCAGGAAGCTGCCGCCATGAAAACAAGCAAGCCAGCCCTATTCAGCCAACCCCGCCGGCTACTGGCCTTTGCCGCCGTCGCGGCACTGGCGGCGCCCTTGCTGGCGCTGCCGGTGACCAGCGTTGCACATGATCGTGACCATGAGGACGCCCGCCGCGCGTTGCTTTCCGGCGAAGTGCTTTCGCTGCGTCAGGTGCTGGACATCGTCGCGCGGGAGTACCCCGGCGAACCCGTTGAAGTCGAGTTTGAGCGCGACGACGGCATTTATCTTTACGAACTCAAAGTCCTCCAGCCGTCGGGCAGAATCATCAAAATGAAGGTCGATGCCGGGAGCGGCAAAATTATTTCCGTCAAGGCACGTAACGGCAAAAAGGAAGATGACTGATGCGGATTCTCGTGGTTGAAGATGACCCGGCACTGGCCGATCAGCTGCGACAGGCGCTCGCCGACGCGGGTTACGCAATCGACCTCGCCACAGACGGCGAGGAAGCGCATTTTCAGGGCTCCGTCGAAGCCTACGACGCAGTTGTGCTTGACCTGGGCCTGCCAGTCCTGGACGGCCTGACCGTGCTGCGCAAATGGCGCAGCGAACGCCGCGACATGCCGGTGCTGATCCTGACTGCTCGCGACAATTGGCACGAGAAAGTGAGCGGCATCGACGCCGGCGCCGATGACTACCTCACCAAACCCTTCCATATGGAAGAACTGCTGGCCCGCCTGCGCGCGCTGATTCGACGCAGCGGCAATCACGCCAGCGCGCAATGGGTCTGTGGAAGCATCGTGCTCGACACCCGTCTCGCGCGGGTCACGGTCAATGGGCAGGCGCTGAACCTGACCGGCCATGAGTACCGCGTGCTGGCGATACTCATGCAGCATGTCGGCGAGGTGGTTTCACGCAACGACCTGACCGAACACATCTACGCACAGGATTTCGACCGTGACTCCAACACGATCGACGTCTTCATTGGCCGGCTGCGCAAGAAGCTGCCGCCCGGCTCGATCGAGACGGTACGGGGCATGGGCTATCGCATGCGCGAGGTGGGCTGATGCGTGCCACCTTGCGTGGCCTGCGCCGTTCCCTGCGTGGCCGCTTGCTGTTCGGCACCGTAGCGTGGGTGCTGGTGTCGGTGCTCGTGGCGGGATGGGCGCTGACAGACCTGTTCCGGCAACATATCACCCGGCAGCTGACCTCCGAGCTCGGTGTGTATCAGAACCAGCTGATCGCCTCGATCTCGCTCGACGAACAGGGGGTTGCCATCTTGAAATCCGAACCCTCGGATTCGCGCCTGCAACTGCCCTATTCCGGACTCTACTGGCAGATCGACAGGCTGGAACCGAGCGCCGCACCCGAGGCCGGTTTATTCCGTTCTCGCTCCTTGTGGGATCAGACCCTGCATCCTCCCGAGAACGCGCTTCAACAAAGCAACGCCAATAAACTTCAGGTGCTGCGGGAACCGCGTGGCGTCTCGCTACTAGCGCTGGTACGAACCATCACGCCGCCCGAGGGCACCGCGACGTACCGCGTGATAGTCGCGGTCGACGAAGAGGCGCTGAGCGGACCCTTGTCGGAGTTCAGCGTCATGCTCGCGATTTTCCTGGGTCTGCTTGCGCTCGGAATGGCCGCTGCTGCCGTCATGCAACTGTACGTCGGCTTACGCCCCTTGAGCGTGCTGCGCGCGCGCCTCGGCGATGTCCGTGCGGGTAATACCAGCGGTATCGAAGGCCAGTTCCCCTCGGAGCTGCAACCCCTGGTCGACGAGTTCAATGCAGTCCTGGTGAGCAACAGTGAAATCGTGCAGCGGGCGCGCACGCAGGCCGGCAATCTCGCACACGCGGTCAAGACCCCACTTTCCGTCCTGGCCAACGCCGCGCAACGCGAATCCTCGCCGTTCGGGAATCTGGTGTCCGAGCAAGTGAGCCTTGCTCGCCGCCAGGTCGAACACCACCTTGCGCGCGCGCGTGCGGCAGCCGCCGTCCGAACCCCGGGCATGCGAACCGACGTCCTTCCGGCACTTCAAGGCTTGGCCAAAGCGCTGAGTCGCCTGTACGCCGACAAGGGTGTGCAGTTTGACCTGAGTGGCGTCAATGGAGACTGGGTGTTCAGGGGCGAACAGGCTGATTTCCAGGAAATGATGGGCAATCTGATGGAAAACGCCTGCAAGTGGGCCGATCGTCAGGTACGAATAACGCCACGCGCGGGTACGAGCGACATGCTGCAAGTATGCGTCGAAGACGATGGACCGGGGCTGCCGGAGGCCCAGCACGAAACCATTTTCCAGCGCGGCGTGCGCTTGGATGAGCGCGTACCTGGTTCGGGGCTGGGCCTTGCCATCGTGCGGGATCTTGCC
>JAEZGR010000156.1 GCA_023437255.1 Pseudomonadota bacterium
GAATCGGTAGGAATCCTCGTAGTGCCCGGTGCCGGTGCGAAGCGAAACCACGGGGAGCCGTCCGGCGCGGGCGCGATCCACGTCTTCATGCAGTGCCCGCAACTGCGCACGCTGGGCGGCGAGCGCCGGGTGGTTGCGATAAGCAAGCGCCATCGCTTCCTGCAGGGTCTGGGCGTGAGCGCGCGAATGTGCAGCCATGTCACCCAGCGCGACCACCGCGGCAATCAGCCAAGCCGTAGCCGGCCGCCCAAGCAAGCGCCCCACCCGCACGGGCGAACCCCGCCGGCAGCGCCAAGCATCTGCGTTCTCGGCCAGAAATCGTGTCATACCATTTGGGCAGCGGCCAGGCGGGAAAAATGCCCGTCGCGCTGCATGAGTTGCTCGAAGGTGCCCTGCTCTACTACACGGCACGCGTCCATGACATAGATCCGGTCGGCTCTGACAACGGTGCTCAGCCGGTGAGCCACGACGAGGCGCGTGACGGAAAGGCGTTCCAGGCTGTCGGTAATCACGGCCTGCACCCGATTGTCGAGGGCACTGGTTGCCTCATCCATTACCAGGATGCCGGGCCGACCCACCACAGCCTGGGCGATCATGAGGCGCTGCATCTGCCCACCCGACAATGACCCGCCTTCCGCCACCATGGTGTGCATGCCCATGGGCATGCGCTGGATGTCGGCATCAAGGCCGGCCATGCGTGCCGCCTCCCAGGCCTCAGTGAGCCCTCCGTCGCTCATGCCGATGATGTTCTCGTACAGCGAGCCCGGCATGGGCCGGCTGTTCTGCAATACCACACCCATCTGCCGGCGCACTGCCGGGACATCGAGTTCCTGCAAATCCTTCCCATCAAGGAGCACGGCGCCCGACCCGGGCGCTTCAAAACCCAGCAGCAAGCGTATGAGAGTGGACTTGCCACACCCTGAGGCGCCCACAATCGCCACGAACTCACCCGCCTTGATCGAAAGCGAAACATCGTCGAGCACGAGTGGACCGTCTTCTGAATAGCGGAAGCTGACATGGGAGAATTCAATGGCGCCGGTGAGCACACCCGGATCTTCTTTATCGTCGCTGATTTCGGGCGTAGCCTGCAGGATCGGCATGGCCCTTTCGAGCAGGGGCTGAATGGCCAGCAGGGAAACCAGCGTGTGAGTCATCTGTGTGACACTGCCGTTGAAATTCCCGAAAGCCGCCAGGAAAGCCGCAAGCCCGCCAATCGCCAGCATGTCCTTTTGGTCGGGGGTACGAAACTGCCCGAGTATCAGGAAGAAGACCAGCAGCGGCACAAGCCCGAACAACGCGTTCAGTACTGCCTGGAGGTTGGCATGGCGCGCCGCCTTCATGCCCAGCATCCGGCTGCGCGCGAAAAGAGCGGCCCAGCGCGCGAATGCCCGGTCTTCGGAGGCTGAGAGTCGCAGCTTCGTGATGCCGGTGATCAGCTGCAGAACTCGACTCTGCAATTGCCCTTCGAGGTGCGCGAGCTGGCGCTCATGCCGCAGCTGCAACCAGATAAGCAGCAGCGACAACACCGAATAGAGCGCTGTCATGAGTGCCGCCCAAAGTCCGAGGCGCCAGTCGTAGTAAATCAGAAGGCCGAAACTGAACACCGCAAAGACACTGCCCAGCAACGCCTGCACCGCGCTGCCGGACACCAATTGATCAATCTGCGTGATCGCGCCTGCACGTAGCGCGAGATCGCCTGCAGAATGATTGCGAAAAAAACCCACGGGCAGACGCAGGAGCCGGTCAATGATCGCTGCCTGCAGCGCCGGCCCCGCCTTCGCCTGGAAGCGACTGAACGCAATACCACTCACATAGGACATGACAAAGGCTGCTATTCCCAGTACGACGAGAATGAAGCCCACTTGGACCAGATGGTTATAGTCGTGGCCGGGAATGACGGTGTCGATCAAATATGACGATGCGATGGGCACCGCCATGCCAAGCACACCGCCCGCGATGGCGGTCGCCACCACAGCCAACAAGTCGCGCCAACCCCGTGCAAAGGTGAAGCGCGACAATGCCTTCCAGCCCAGCGGGAGAAATGGCAGAGGCGCGCTGAATACGTAAGCGGTGTCTGAGAGTACGGCAAGGGCCGCCGCGTCATGCAGGGTGGATCGCTGAACGGGGTCGATCACGGTAAGCCCCTTGCCTGCACGCGGAAGCACGGCGAGCGGGCGGCCGTCGTCAGCGGCAAAACCAAGCATGGCCTGGGTGTCGTGGCGATGCCATCCCGCTTCCAGCGTCACCTTACGGGAACGCAGGCCACTGGCGCGCGCAATGGCGGCCATATCGCGCGCGACAGAACGATGCTCGGCGGCCGGCTCGGCTGGCAGACGCAGCTCAAATCCTTCGACGCGTCCGACCGCCTGCATGGCCTGCACCAGGGGAGGCTGACTTCCTTCGTACTGCAGTGCATCCGCGGAGGCGCTGCCCAGCACCTCGCGCAGCGCCCCCATGCCTCGCCGCCAATCTCGATCAGCCGAGACCGAGCGCTGGCGCAGGCGGTTGTGTTCATCTACGCCTGCCAGCATGAGGTTCGTCTGTGCCGTAGGCATCAACACGGCGTGCAGGG
>JAEZGR010000236.1 GCA_023437255.1 Pseudomonadota bacterium
CTGACGGGCGGCGGAACTTCGAAACACGCAAGAAAGCGCTGCAGCTGCTCAACATCGCCTTCCGTACGGCAATGCCCGGCGGCCAAGGCCTCGGCCAGCGGGTGTTTCGCATAGGCCAGGTGCAGGACAGTGCGGGGCTCCGCGTACAGGGTGGCGCCCGCCCATGCCGCTGCCTGGTCCGGATGGCAGGGCGGTTCGCCGCGCGCGACGGCAATGCGCCCCTGTTCGATGGCGATGTGGTAGGGATAGCGATGCATCACGAGGGTGACGCGACAACTCAGCCCCGACGCCAGGGCGGGCTGGAACATGGCCTTGAACGAAAGCGCCATGGCATCGGCGGTCAGGCTGCGGCCCCGCACGAAGTCGGGCGAGCGCACGCCCCACGTCAACAGGGCCATGAGCGCCGGCTCAAGCTCCGTGCCCCAGGGGGTCAGCGCATACACCCGGCACGAAGCGGGCGGCGGCAGCTCGCGCTGCTCGATGACCCCGGCTGCTTCGAGATCGACCAGGCGTTGCGTGAGCACGTTCGGACTGATGCCGCCCAACGCCTGGCGCAGGTCCGAAAAGCGGCGCGGGCCGAGAAGGAGTTCGCGCACCACCAGCAGCGCCCAGCGTTCGCCGACCAGGTCTAGCGCATGCGCGGCCGCGCAACCATCGTCGTAGCGCCGCCGGCCCGTCGGGCGGGCGCGCGTTCTCGACGCCGGCGCATTGGCCGTTTGCCGGGAGGTGTGGGCGGTTTCACTTCCAGCGGAATCAGGCATGGCGGGAGTATAGATCAGGACTTCAAAAATACAATTTGTTAGTTCTATTTTAGGACTAAGTGGTGGTACAGTTCGCAGATCCGGGACCGTTGCCGCAAGATGCAGTTCCACGAGACCTTCCATTGATGGCGGCATCCCTTCCCCCGGGTGAGGAGACGTGAATGAGTAGCGAGCTGCAAACAAGTGAAGCGCAAGCCTCCATCAGCCAGCTGTACGATAACTGGACTGCCGCCGTGCGCCGCGTGGATATCGACGCAATCGTGTCGCACTACACCGACGACATTGTTTCCTTCGATGCGGTCCTGGCCCTGCAATTCAAGGGCAAAGAAGCTTACCGCAAGCATTGGCAGGCGTGCGTCGAAATGTGCCCTGCGGGCGACAAGGAAAGCATTTTCGAGTTGCGTGACCTCGAGATCCAGGCGGACGACGAAGTGGCCTTCGTGCATGCGCTGCTGCGTTGCGGATTCAAGGAAGGCGAGAACGTCAATGCGTCCTGGATGCGCATGTCGGCCGGGCTGCGCCGCGACAACGGGCAATGGAAGATTGCCCATGAGCATTTCTCGGCGCCATTCGAGATGCCTTCCGGCAAAGCCATGTTCCACCTGAGTCCCGATGAAGACGGGTCCGCGCCGCGTCCGATCCCGTCAGGCATGTCGAGCATCACGGCGCATTTGATCTGCGCCGATGCGCCGGCCGCGATCGACTTCTACAAGAAGGCGTTCAACGCCATGGAAACGCCCGTGGGGCGCCTGGAGATCGACGGAAAGTTCATGCACGGCGAGATCATGATCGGGGATTCGATCGTCATGATCGGGCAGGAGGATGCCTCATGCGGGAACTTCAGCCCCGGTACGCTCAAGGGTACGGCGGTGGCGCTGCACCTGTATGTGCCTGATGTGGATGCGGCCTGGAAGCAGGCGATCAGCGCCGGAGCCAAGGAGGTCATGCCGCTGATGGACATGTTCTGGGGGGACCGCTACGGCGTGCTGGAAGATCCCTTCGGCCATCGCTGGTCGATGGCCACGCATCTGCGCGACGTTCCGGCCGAAGAGATCGCCGGGGCGGCCCGCGAGTTCATGTCGCAGGCGCCCTGGCGCGAAGCGTCCTGAGGCGCCGTTATTCGGCGGCAACAGCGGGGGCGGCCGTTGCGGGTTTGGCCGCCTCTTCGCCTTCGTCGTTCTTGAAGCGCTGGAAGATCGTGGCCGCGATCGGGCCGCTGATGTTGTGCCAGACGCTGAAGATGGCGCTTGGAACAGCGGCCAGCGGCGAGAAGTGGGCGGTGGCCAAGGCCACGCCGAGGCCGGAGTTCTGCATGCCCACTTCGATCGACAAGGCCTTACGCTGCGCCACGTTCAGACGGAACAGCTTGGCCAGCAGATAGCCCAGCAGCAGGCCCAGGCCGTTGTGCAGCACGACGACGGCAAAGATCGTGAGGCCGGTGGTCGCTATGCGTTCCTGGCTGCCGGCCACCACGGCGGACACGATGGCAACGATGGCCGCCACCGAGATTAGCGGCAGCACATTCACGAAGGTCTTCACACGTGTGCCCAATACGGCCTGAACGATCAGACCCAGCACGATCGGCAGAACCACGACCTGAACGATCGACCAGAACATGGCCACGGCGCTGACTTCGAGCCAGGCGCTGGCGAGCAGGTAGATGAGCGCGGGCGTGACGACCGGCGCGAGCAGGGTGGTGACCGAGGTGATTGCAACCGAGAGCGCCACGTCGCCGCGGGCAAGATAGGTCATGACGTTCGACGCCGTGCCGCCGGGGCAGCAACCGACCAGAATCACGCCGACAGCAATCTCGGGCGGCAGGTTCAGCAGTTCACACAGCAGCCAGGCAAGGGCAGGCATGATGGTGAACTGCCCCAGCACGCCCAGCAGTACGACGCCCGGGCGGCGGCCGACTTCTGCGAAGTCGTCCTTGGAGAGGGTCAGACCCATGCCGAACATGATGATGCCCAACAGAGTGACCACATACGGGCCGATCCATTTGAAGGTTTCGGGGGAATAGAAAGCGAGGACGGCGAACAGCAGCGTCCAGACGGCAAAGGTCTTGCCTACGAACTGGCTCAGGCGAGCGAGGGCCTGCATGATGGGATCCTTGTGATTCGAAAACGGGAGTATTCGGCCACCGGTGTCCTGGCCGCAGGGTGAGGCGGAGAGGGCGACGCGTGCCGGCAGGTCATGCCGGGCTGCAATGCAACCCACCGCCGGTCAGGCGGTGTGAGGATGGCGTAAACCCTTATTCTACTACTTGGGCGGTTATGATATGTAACAGCCGCAGTTCGGGGTTCAGACCGGCAGGGCGTGCTCGACCACCAACTGAACGGAGATTCGGCCGTTCCATTCATTGCGGTCCAGCCTGTACGCCAGTTCCGCCTGTTCGGGCAGGGTCTCATTGCGGTTGAACCAGATCGCATCGAAGCGCTGGGTGCCGCGCTGCAGGAACAGTTTGAGGTGCTTGCCCTTGAGCAGGCGTTGGTGCAATACGCGGAAGGTGTCGCGGAAAACGGGCGCGGGGAAGCCCGCGCCCCATACCTGCTGCTGCAACAGGCCTGCCACTTCGATGGTGGCGAAATCAGGCTCGAGCGAGCCGTCGG
>JAEZGR010000254.1 GCA_023437255.1 Pseudomonadota bacterium
CCTTGGCGCGCCGCCCCTCTTCGTTTCAGCAAAGCTGCAAGCGATTCTATATGCCGGGCCCGCGCGTCATGCCGTTCCTGTGTGTAAAGCCCAGCCTGTGCGGGCTAGCACCCCTTGCGACGCAGCAGCACGAAGTCGTAGCGGTAACCGTTCTCCTCCGGCTGCGGTTGGCGTTCGATCTCCTGCCATTCATCGGCAGCGATGTGGGGGAACCAGGTGTCGCCCTCGACGTCGGCTTGAATTTCCGTGGCGATGATCTCGTGCGTCAGCGGTAGCGCCGCGTTGAACAATTGCTCGCCGCCGATGATGCAGACGCGCGGTGCGTCGCCGCAGGCCGCCAGTGCCGCTTCCAGGCTGTTGCAAAGCGTCGCGCCCTCGGCCTCGTAGTCGGCGTTGCGGGTCACCACCACGTTCAGGCGGCCCGGCAAGGGGCGGCCCAGTGATTCCCAGGTCTTGCGACCCATGATGATGGGGCACCCCATGGTGCTGCGCTTGAAATGCGCGAGGTCGCCCGGCAAACGCCAGGGCAGGGCGTTGTCGCGCCCGATCACGCGGTTGCGGGCATAGGCGACGACAATCTGAACAAGCGGTGAATGGGTCATGAGCGAGTTCCTGCGGGCATGGCGGCGCGCCTGCATGCAAAATGACGGCGAGCCGCGGCCTTACACGGTGACGGCGAGCCGCGGCCTTACACGGCCACGGGTGCCTTGATATGTGGGTGATGTTGATAATCGAGAATCTCGAAGTCTTCGAACTCGTACTCAAAGATCGAGGGCGGCCGTCGTTTGATGTGCAGCCTTGGGTAGGGGTAGGGCGTGCGGCTCAGTTGCAGCGCCACCTGCTCGAAGTGGTTGCTGTAAAGATGGCAGTCGCCGCCTGTCCAGATGAAGTCGCCCACTTCGAGATCGCACTGCTGCGCCACCATGTGCGTGAGCAGGGCATAACTGGCGATGTTGAAGGGCACCCCAAGAAAGATATCGGCACTGCGCTGATAGAGCTGGCACGACAAACGCCCATCGGCCACGTAGAACTGGAAGAAGGCATGGCAGGGCGGTAGTGCCATGTTCTGCAGTTCACCTACGTTCCAGGCCGATACGATGAGCCGGCGCGAATCGGGATTGCTGCGTATCTGTTCCAGCACCTGCGAAATCTGGTCGATATGGCGACCATCGGGCGTGGGCCACGAGCGCCATTGCACGCCGTACACCGGGCCAAGCTCGCCCTGTTCATCGGCCCACTCATTCCAGATCGAGACGCCGCGCTCCTGCAACCAGCGCACGTTCGAGTCGCCACGCAGAAACCAGAGCAGCTCGACAATAATGGAGCGCAGGTGCAGCTTCTTGGTGGTGACCAGCGGGAATCCCTGGCGCAGATCGAAGCGCATTTGATGGCCGAACACGGAGCGTGTGCCCGTGCCGGTGCGATCGGTCTTGAAAGTGCCGTGTTCGTAAACATGGCGCATCAGGTCTTCGTACTGTTGCATTGAGAGTCCGGTGATTCAGGCTTCGACCACGTGAATCGAATGAGTGATTTCTGCCGTCATGCCCAGCATGGCCGAAGCGGAGCAGTATTTTTCGTGGGACAGGCGTACCGCGCGTTCGACCGCGGCTTCCGGCAGATTCTTGCCGGTGACAGTGAACGCAAAGTGGATGCGCGTGAACACCTTGGGGTCGCTTTCTGCGCGTTCGGCGTCGAGCTCGACCTGGCAGCCGGTGATTTCGTGTCGCCCGCGCTTGAGAATGAGCACCACGTCGTAGGCCGCGCAGCCGCCCGCGCCGGCAAGAATGAGTTCCATGGGCCGCGGAGCCAGGTTGCTGCCGCCGCCTTCGGGGGCGCCGTCCATGGCGGTGACGTGGCCACTGCCCGTCCGGGCCACAAAGAGCATGCCTTCCGGGCCGCCCCAGTCAATTGTGCATTCCATGTGATTCCTGCCTGCGTATAGGAAGCCCCTATCATAATACGTGCACTTCGGGCGTGCTGGCACTGCGCTTGCCTCAGGCGGAACTATGTGAAAATACGCACGTGAACGACTAATCGAGGTGACTCATGGCCGATCAAGGCAGTACTTATCAGGATTCAGGCTTTGTTCGTCGCAGCAGCCCGATCGACGACCTCCTGGCCGAGGTGGGCCGGGCGTTGCAGGTGCTGGGTGGCTCCGCGCAGGCCGGGCGCCCCAATCCGGCGGGGCCGGTGCCGGTGTCCAGTGCCGAGCAAGAAGAACTTTCTCCCGCAGAGCAACGGCATGCGGCCGGGCTCATGCGCGTGAACCATGTTGGCGAGGTCTGTGCGCAGGCGCTTTACCGGGGTCAGGCCATGTTTTGCCGCGATGCAGCAATTCGTGACGTACTGCATCAGGCCGCGGCCGAAGAGGTGGATCATCTGGCCTGGTGCCGGGAACGCCTCGACGAATTGAACAGTCGCCCCAGCCTGTTGAACCCGCTATGGTATCTGGGCTCGTTTTCGCTGGGTGCACTGGCCAGCCGGGCAGGGGTGGCCCGCAACCTGGGTTTCATGGCTGAGACCGAGCGCCAGGTCGAGCAGCATCTCGACGGCCATCTCGAGCAGTTGCCGCCGCAAGACACGCGTTCGAGACGCATTGTCGAGCAGATGCGCGACGACGAAATCGAACACCGAAGCACGGCTGAGCGGCATGGCGCGATTCCCTTGCCCGGGCCGGTCAAGCTGGCCATGCGGTGCATGTCGAAGGTGATGACGACCACCGCCTACAGGATCTGACACCGATACTAGCGTTTTCCCCAATAGCGTGTTAATATTCACCTAACTAAGGGTTAACGCTAGTTGAAGTAGATGTGCCTGGCCATAAGAAATATCCAGATACATCTCGAAACCACAAATTTGTGGCAGTGCAGCAAAAATATCTTGCAATGCACAAAAACCAGCGATAAACTGCAGTTATCGGATGTCGAAGATTGATTGCAAGTCAATCGCCGGCTCGGGTCGAAAGGCCCTCGCAGCCCGACATGCCAAGGTTGTCTCCTCCACCCTCCTCCTTTGGTGGATTT
>JAEZGR010000259.1 GCA_023437255.1 Pseudomonadota bacterium
CTTGAATGCCTCGGTCGTGGAATCCCAGTCGGACACATTGCCCACCGATGCGTGAAACTGGTAGCCCTGGGCAGCCTGTTCGTCGAGCCAGCGTTTGAAATCACGGCTGGGGCCGCAGCCCGCCACCACCGTAAAGCCCTGCTTGGCCAGGCCCTGGCAGATCGAAGTACCTATGCCCCCCATTCCGCCCGTTACGTAAGCGACTTTCCCTTTCATGACTGATCTCCGGTATGTTGAAGTAATTCTAGGCCTGGCACCCTGCGCACCGCTACGTTAAACCGCCCTAACCCTAACATAGCTGCCGGGCGCGGACTCGATCGGCTTGTAGCGTGCGTTGCCCTGCTTCGCGGGTGCCTTGCGCAAGGCACCGCCGTGCTGTTGCAGCCAGGCGCACCAATCGGGCCACCAGCTGCCGGCAGACTGCGTCGCGGTTTCGAGCCAGGCGTCGGCCGGCATGGCCTGTTCGCCGGCTGCCGCCTCGCCAGGTGCCGACCAGTAGCTGCGCCGGTTCTTGGCAGGTGGATTGATGACACCGGCGATGTGGCCGGAAGCGCCCATGACAAACCTGCGAGCGCCGGTCAGCAGCCGGCACGAGGCATAGGCCGATTTCCACGGAACGATGTGATCTTCGCGCGAGGCATACACATAGGCAGGCATGTCGAGCGCACCCAGGTCGAGCCCATGCCCGTCGATCTGGATCTCGCCGGGCTTGCACAGGCGGTTTTCGAGGTAGGTGTTGCGCAGGTACCAGGTGAAAAATGGACCAGGCAGATTGGTGCCATCGGCATTCCAGAACAGCAGATCGAACGCCGGTGGCGCAATGCCCTTCAGATAGTTGTTGACGACATAGTTCCAGACCAGTTCACCCGGTCGAAGGAAGGAAAACGTGGTGGCCAGCTCGCGGGCAGTCATGAGGCCGCCGCCCGAGAGCTGCTGCTCGCGAGCCTGGACGTGCATTTCGTCGATGAAGACATCGAGCACACCGGTATCGGAAAAGTCGAGCAGCGTGGTCAGCAAGGTGAGCGATGCAACAGGGCGTTCACCGCGCGCATGGGCCAGCGCCAGCGCCGAGGCCAGCATCGTGCCGCCCACGCAAAACCCCAGTGCGTTGACCTGCGGCTGCCGCGTGATATCGGCTGCCACCTGGATGGCGCGCAGGACGCCATCGGAAAGGTAATCGGCCCAAGTGGCGCGGTCGGAATCGTCGGTGTCGGTGGGCAACGGGTTGCGCCACGACACGAGAAAGACCGTATGTCCCTGCTGCACCGCATGGCGCACAAAGGAATTTTCGGGCTGGAGATCGAGAATGTAGTACTTGTTGATGCAAGGCGGAATCACCACCAGCGGACGCTCATGCACCTTCTCGGTCAGCGGCGCGTACTGGATCACCTGCATGAGGGGGTTCTGGAACACGACCGAACCCGGCGTGACGGCCAGGTTGCGGCCCAGCTCGAAGCTGCTTTCATCGGTCTGGCTCAGTCGCCCCTTGCCGATATCCTGCATCAGATTCTGCAGGCCACGCGCCAGTGACTGCCCGCCCGACTCGATGATGAGTTGTTGAACTTCCGGGTTGGTGATCAGGAAATTGGTGGGGGCCGTGGCCTCGAGCCACTGCATGACCGAAAAGCGCAGACGACTGCGCAGTGCTTCGTCGACCTGTGCGGTATCAACCATGCGGTTGAGTGCGGCGCCCGACAGCAGCCAGACATGTGCACTGAACATGGCGAAGGGATTCGTTTTCCAGGGTTCGGCGCCAAATCGGCGATCTGCAGGAGCGTCGAGACGGCCGCTTTGCGCCTGCTCGACGAGGGATGCATACGCACGCGAGAATTCGGCCTGGATCTGTGCAAGTTCATCGGGCGCGATGCTGACCGGGCCCGGCCACGACGGGGGGAGAGGGATTCTCACGTTTTGAAACACTCAGTAATATTGATGCTCAGTTTACCCTATGGTGGAATGCGCGCAGATTACTGTCAATCGGGGTTAGTCGTAGGGCCCGCAGCCTTGCAAAAATAGACCGCATGCCGCACGTGAGCGCTCACTCGAGCCATGCGAGCGTAGCCATTCGGCCGGAGCGTTGCACCCGGCGATAGGAAAAAAAGACATCATCGCGCTCATAGGTGCACAGGCCGGCGATTTCGACATGCTGCACCCCGGCAGCGAGTAGTCGGTGGCGCGCAAGGCCGGCCAGATCAGCCTGCCACTTGCCCGGCCGCACCCCCGCCGCAAAGTATTGGGCGGTGACCGCGTCTTGCGCGACAAAGGCCTCTCGCACCTCTTCGCCCACTTCAAAACTGGCCTGCCCGATACACGGCCCGACCCAGGCCCGCCACGTTGCATCCCCCGACAGGCGAGCCCGCAATGCCTGTAGCGTGGCCTCCAGCACCCCTGTCGCCAGCCCGCGCCAGCCCGCATGGGCCGCAGCCACGGCACGACCCTGGGTGTCAGCGATGACCACAGGCGCACAATCGGCGGTCAGAATTGCCAGTACCCTGCCCCGTTCCAGAGTGATGGCCGCATCGGCCTCCGGCTCCGCGCGAGCGGCGAACTCGGCTTGTGCGCTGAGGTCTTGAGGAGCGTCGGAGCCGACTTCAACTACGCACGTGCCATGCACCTGGCGCAACCAGAACGGCTCCCCCGGCAGAATGGCAGCAAGAAGGCGGCGATTCTCCCGCACTGCCTGCTCGTCGTCTCCCGACCGAAGCCCGAGATTCATAGACCCCCATGGCCCGGTGCTCACTCCGCCATAGCGTGTGGTGCAGCCGTAGCG
>JAEZGR010000283.1 GCA_023437255.1 Pseudomonadota bacterium
CTGTACGAAGCCATGCACCCGCGCCGCAGCCTCGGTGTGCGAACCGCCACGTCGCAGATGGAAGTCGTGGGCCGCCGCCATTACGGCCGTAAAGCCGTCGCTGCCGGTGGAGGCGGGGGCATGCTGCCGACACGGCAGCTCTTCGATACGCTGGTCAGCTGGCAACCCATGGTGCAGCTTGATGCCAACGGAGAGGCGTTGATCCGCTTCCACATGAACGACTCGTTGAGCCGCTTCACGTTGGTGGCGGTCGCCGACTATGGGCCGGCTTACTTCGGCGTGGCAAGCGCCACAGTGGTCACACACCAGGATCTCCAGCTGGTTTCGGGCTTGCCGATCGCGGTGCGTGAAGGCGATGCCTACCAGGCAGCGATCACGCTGCGAAACTCGAGCGAGCAAACGCGCGAATTGCGAGTGCAGGCGGTGGCCCGCCATAACGGACAAGAGAATCGTCTGCCGGAGCGACAGGTGACGCTCGCCGCCGGGCAGGCCGTTTCGGTGAGGTGGCCAGTGGTGGCGCCCTTGCTTGAATGGCCGCAGCAGGGCTCGGATATCGTCTGGCGCTTTGAGGCCGCTGATGATGCGGTTTCCGACAGCATAACCCTCACGCAGGCCCTGCAGCCGCGTGTGCCGACCGGCACCGTGCAGGCGGCCTTGTTCGACGTCCAGCCCGGGCCTGCTGTGGAGCGGCCGGTCACCGTACCTGCTGACGCCCTTCGAGACGAAGACGGCACGGTGCTGGGCGGTCTCGCATTGGATGTCAGCACTTCACTGGCCGGCGGCAGTTTGCAGGGTGTGCGTCAGTGGTGGCTCGACTATCCGTACACCTGCCTGGAACAGACGGCATCACAAGCCCTCGGTCTGGATGACGAGGCTCGGTGGAAAGCCGTCGTTGCACGCATCGGCACGCATATCGACGACGATGGTCTGCTTCGCTATTTTCCCGGGACGTGGCCGGGTAGCGATGTCCTGACTGCCTATATCGTGTCGGCTGCCGACGATGCACAGCAGGTGGGTATTCCGGCCGAAATTCCGCAGGATCTGCTGGAACGCATGCTCGATGGCCTGCAGGCATTTGCAGAGGGGCAGATCAAGCGGGGTGATCGAGATCAGGCGTCGAGCGTTGCCCGACGCATCATGGCCATGGAAGCCCTTTCGCGCCATGACAGGGTCACGCCCACCATGCTGGGCAGCGTTGAACCTGCCCTGACACAGTGGTCCACGCCCACGCTGGCGAATTGGGTGTCCATTCTGACCCGCATGCAGAGCGGCAAGAATACGAAAGCAGGGCTGACCCAGGCACGCAACGTACTCAGTGCGCGCATGTCGGTTTCGGGAGCGGCCCTGAGCTTTGCCGATACGCCACTGAATACCGCGCCGGAGCTCATGGCATCGCGGGTGACCGGGCTGGCGCGGCTCATGCTTGCGGTAATGGAGCGGCCCGAATGGCAGTCCGACCTTCCGCGCATGGCGCGGGGTCTAGTAGAGGCGCAGTCGAACGGCTCATGGGCCATGACCACCGAGAATCTGTTGGCGCAGCTGGCCCTGGCGCGATTCTCTCAGCGCTTCGAAGCCGAGCCGTCGACCGGCGTGGTCAATGCCCGCGTGATGCCGCAGGGCGGTACCGCCACCATCGAGCTGCGCTCAGACGAGGCGGTCGCTGCAAATCTGGGCTGGCCCCGAGGCGAGGGCGAGCTGAGCGTTCAGCACCAGGGCCAGGGCAGGGCCTGGGTGTCGCTCAGGGCCCAGGCCGCGGTGAAGCGCTTGGAAGCACGCAGTGCCGGCTATGAGATCGCGCGACGGGTCATTCCTGTGCAGCAACATGAACCGGGCAGGTGGTCGCGCGGTGACATCTTGCGGGTGGAGGTCGATATTCAGGCGCGTGATGGCGCCGCGTGGGTAGTGTTGAATGACCCCGTTCCGGCGGGCGCCACCATCCTGGGCTCAGGTCTGGGGCGTGATGCGAGTGCCCAGGTGGCCGGACAGGAAGCCACGTCATACTACGCGCCGGTGTTCGTTGAGCGGGCGTCCACCGCGTATCGGGCCTATTTTGATTATCTGCCCGCAGGTCGGATCACCGTGTCGTATACGGTGCGTCTCAACACCGAGGGCACATTTGCCCAGCCGCCGACCCGCGTCGAAGCGCTGTACCGCCCCGATCTGTACGGCCTCGCGCCCAATCAGGGTATTGAGGTTCAGGCCGGGCCTTTCGATACTCCGCTTGAAGGTGCGTCGGGAGGTTGATCGTGAGGGCATTACGAGCCACGCGTGCGCTGCTCTGCATCCTGCTCGTGACGGTGGGGGGCAGCGGCGTCGCCTTGGGCGCTTCCGAGGCCGATGCGGGCGACGGCGCGGCTGGCGTGCCGGCGGTCCAGCCGCTGCCTTCTTTCGACGCAGTCAAAGCGCGTCATCACGCCTCAGAACTGGCGGTGCTCGACCGTCGGGGTGAGCCGGTGGCCGCCTTACGCACCGATTTTTCGGAACGGCGCGGCGCATGGGTGCCGCTTTCGGAAGTCTCGCCCGTGTTGCAACGTGCGGTGCTGCTGTCGGAAGATCGGCGTTTTCAGGACCATGGCGGGGTCGACTGGTTTTCGCTCGCCTCGGCTGGTTGGGGCTGGCTGCGGGGCGAGGGCATGCGGGGTGCGTCCACCATCAGCATGCAGCTGGCCGCCATGTTCGACGACTCTCTGCAGCGCCCTTCGGGCGGGCGCAGCGTGGTGCAGAAGTTCGACCAAGTGCGGCGGGCATGGCAGCTGGAATCCGCCTGGAGCAAGCCGCAGATTCTTGAAGCATACTTGAACCTCGCCGCGTTCCGGGGCGAGTTGCGTGGGGTGGAGGCGGTTTCCAGGGTCATGTTCGCGAAGCATCCCCATGGCCTGAACCCGCGGGAATCGGCAGTCGCGGCCGCATTGTTGCGGGGGCCCAATGCGGCCCCCGGCCTTGTGGTTTCGCGCGCGTGTGCGCTTCTGCACGAAATGGCCCAAGGCGATACATGTGAGGGGCTTGCTTCGGACGTGCGGCGCTGGTTGGGTTCGACAGCGCGGCCAGCGGCCGATGCGCCACAACTGGCACCTCACTTTGCCCGTTGGGCCGCCTCGATGCAGGGACCGTCCGGTAGTGAGCCGGTTCTCCATACCACGCTGGATGCCGCGCTACAGCGGCAGGTCTTGCGTAGTGTGGCGCGGCACGTGGCGGGGATGGGGCACGCGCAGCTGACCGATGCAGCCGTGGTGGTGCTGGACAATGACACGGGCGAAGTGCTCGCTTACGTCGGCGCTTCCGGTCAGTTGTCATCCGCGCGACTGGTCGACCATGCCCGTGCGCGGCGCCAGGCCGGTTCCACCCTGAAACCTTTCTTATATGCGCTTGCGCTGGAATCACGGTATCTGACAGCGGCGTCTTTGCTCGACGATGCGCCACACGATCTGGCTACGACGGGCGGTCTCTACGTCCCGCAGAATTACGACCGCAGTCATGCTGGACTGGTCAGCGTACGTACCGCGCTGGCAGCTTCACTGAATGTGCCGGCGGTACGCACGCTGATGCTGGTGGGAGTGGAGCGATTCGCACAGCGCCTGCGTGCGCTCGGCTTGCCCTTGCCACACGATGCGGACCACTATGGTTTCAGCCTCAGTCTTGGCAGTGCCGACGTCGATCTGCTCAGCCTCACGGCGGCGTATCGGGCATTGGCAGACGGTGGTCGGTGGCTGGCCCCGCAGGCGAGGAAGGGGCAAGGCAAGGCCCAAGGGCGACAGGTGGTGGACCCGCTTGCGGCATGGATTGTGGGCGACATTCTTTCCGACCGGCGTGCACGCGCCCGCACGTTCGGATTTGAAAGCCCCTTGGCCACCCGGCACTGGGCGGCGGTCAAAACGGGAACCAGCAAGGACATGCGCGACAACTGGACGGTGGGGTGGTCAGTGCGATACACCGTGGGCGTATGGGTGGGCAACAGTGCCGGCCTGAGCATGCGCGATGTGTCCGGCGTGAGCGGTGCGGCACCTATCTGGCACGAGGTGATGGCAGCACTGCATGCCTCGGAGACGGATTCACCGCCCGTCATGCCGCACGGCCTGCAGAGGCAACAGGTCAGTTTCGCGGGCAACCTCGAGGCGCCGCGTACCGAGTATTTTCTGCCAGGAACTGCGATCAGTCGGGTGGAACCCGCTGTCGGCAGCGAGGGGCGGGCGCGTATCGTCAGCCCGGCAGCGGGCACCATACTGGCGCTGGACCCCGACATGCCGCCCGCCCATCAGCGCCTGGCGTTGAAGGCGAGTCTCGCGCAGGAGGCCGGTGAGCCGCGCTGGCGGGTCGGATCGACCCTGATCGGTCACGGCCCGGAAGCTTATTGGCAGCCATTGCCCGGGCGCCATCGTATCGTGCTCGAGGATGCCTTGGGGGCTCAGCTGGATGCCGTCACGGTTCAGGTTCGAGACTTGCCCCTTGCTCGCCGGCAATAGCGCCTTACACACCGGCCGGAAGGATGTCGTGAGCAACTGATACACTTTCCGCCATCGTTCAGTTGTCAGAAGGGGAAGTCGATGAAAAGCACCCGAATACTCACTCGAAGCTCGCTCTTGGCGGCTTTGCTGGCGCTGGCTGCCTGCCAGACGCCTCCCGTACAACAAGATACGGCGACCCAGCCCGCAGAAGCCACCGTAGCGACGCCGGCGCCGGGAACCGAAGCGCAGGATTCCACGGTCCAGCCCGCCGCCGCACAGGGCGCGCGCGTGGCCGTATTTCTGGCCGACATGGTGGTGCAGGAAGGCTGGCGCCCCGTTGCGGTCGGTGGAGATTCCACGCTCTATCTGAATCCACAGCCAGTTGTGACGCGTGACGACCTCACGGGTGTGCAGGCAGGCGCGAACCAGCAAGGCCAGGGGCTGCTGGCGCTGATGCTCAGCAGCGACGCCAGCGCGCGTCTGCAGGAGCTCACCAGCAGCAATCCCAACAAGCGCCTTGCTCTGGTGGTGGGCAGCACGCTCATGGCTGCGCCCAGCTATTCCGAGCCGGTTTCAACGGGACAGCTGATTTTCCCGGTTGGCACCGAGGCCAACGCGACCGCCGCCGCACGCGCCATCGCGGGCGTGGACGAATCCGGTGCCCCATCACCTCAATCTGCGGCCGAGTTCCAATAATCAGCAGAGCAGGGCGGCCAGTGTTGTAGTTTTAGGGCAAACCCCGAATTTTTCGTGTACGCGTATCGTTGTCAGACTTAAAATATACGCTTTGCGTACACATTTCGGGGTCGTTCCATGTCCGTTCCTCAACAGGTCTTCCTTCGCGATGCCATGCGGCGTCTCAACCTGACGCGCGATGTCTTCGCGGGTCGAATTGGTGTCAAACGCCGCGCGCTTGATACCTGGCTCTTGCCCGAGGGGTCGCAGGAATACCGGCCGATGCCCGAGGTGGTCCAGCGCTTTGTGGGCGAAATCGTCCAGAACGAAGCGCTGCTGCAAAAGTATGCGCTGAGCGCACAGGCCGGCCCGCTGCGGGATCGAATCGCCTACGAAGGCAGGCACCAGCTTCTGTCGGTCGACCAGTTCACCAGCCGCGAATCGGTCGAAGAGCTCTTTCGTATTGCCGACATGATGCAGCCGATTGCCCGCCGCCAGAAGATCTCGCGGGTGCTCGAAGGAGCGGTGCTTGGCAATCTGTTCTTCGAGGCCAGTACGCGTACCCGTGTGAGCTTTGGTGCAGCCTTCTGTCGCCTGGGCGGCTCTGTCTGCGACACCACGGGTTTCACGTTCTCGTCGATGGCAAAGGGTGAGTCCATTTACGACACCAGCCGTGTCATGAGCGGCTACGTCGACGCCATGGTGATTCGCCACCCCGAGAAAGGCTCCGTGGCCGAGTTTGCTCGTGCCACCAACATTCCCGTGGTGAACGGCGGCGACGGTCCCGGCGAGCACCCCAGCCAGGCGCTGCTGGACCTTTACACGATCCTGACCGAATTCTCGCGCCTGGGCAAATTGCTCGACGGCTCGCATATCGCGCTGGCCGGTGACCTCAAGTACGGCCGAACGGTGCATTCACTCATGAAGCTGCTGGCTCTGTACCGTGGCCTGAAGTTCACGCTGGTGTCACCCAAGGGCCTGGAGATGCCCGAAGCGATTCTCGAACAGGTAGGCCGCAATGGTCACGTCATTGAGCAGACCCACTCGCTGGAAGAGGGCCTGCGTGGCGCCGACGTCATCTACGCGACTCGGGTGCAGAAAGAGCGGTTTGCAGAAGAGGAACTCGATGGCTACAGCGCCGACTTCCAGGTGAACAAGGCCATCGTCGACAAGTGCTGCGGGCCCGACGTCATCGTGATGCACCCGCTGCCGCGTGACAGCCGCGAAGGGGCGAATGACCTGAGCACCGACCTCAATCCCGATCCGCGTCTGGCCATCTTCCGCCAGACGGACAATGGCATTCCGGTGCGCATGGCGATTTTCGCAGTGTTGCTGGGTGTCGAAACACTGGTCCCGCATTCGCTGCGCGACGTTACCTGGAGCCCGCCCTCGCACATCGGGCCGGACGACAGCGTCTTCCACGGAATGTACTGAGGGTGGCGGGGCGAGGGGCCCCCGCGTCACCCTCGCCGCATCAGCTGCGTTTTTCTCCACCCAGTGCGGCCACCAGGTCGTCGAGCAGGCGGGCCAGCTCGCCACACATCAGCATGAAATCGGAGTCGAATTGCTCGGCTTCGTCGTGCGACGGAATACGGCCTTCCTGCAAGACGTCGAGCGGCGCGACGCGTTTGATGTCCAGACCATCGGTCATGACAAACGACACGCGATCGGCCCATGTGAGCGCCAGGCGCGTGCATTGTTTGCCCGCCTGGACGTGCTTGCGCACATCGTCGATCTCCACGGTCTGCCTGACATATCGCACGGCTGCCCGCGTTTCGTTCGTGGAGCGCAGCTCCGTGTCCTGGTCGACGCTGAAATTGACGGGTGGCTCATCGCTGATGAGCCAGTTGGTCATGGCTGACGCCGGTGAGAGCTCCGTATACAGCGGAATGACGGGGAAGGGGTCGAGCACCTTGGCCAGTGCCCCCATGACTTCGTCACTCTTGGCCGCCGCCCCGGCATCGATGACGAGCCAGTTGTTGCGGGTGTCGATCCACACGCGTGTGTCGCGATAGATGCTGAACGCCTTGGGCAGCAGTTCGTCGGTCACCTGTTCCT
>JAEZGR010000290.1 GCA_023437255.1 Pseudomonadota bacterium
ACCTGCGCCAGGGTATCGTGCACGTGATCGGGCCGGAGCAGGGGGCCACATTGCCCGGCATGACCGTGGTTTGCGGTGACTCGCACACCAGCACGCACGGCGCCGTGGGTGCGCTGGCGTTCGGTATCGGCACCTCCGAGGTCGAGCACGTGCTGGCCACGCAGACCCTGCTCATGAAGAAGAGCAAGAACATGCTGATCAAGGTCGAGGGCGAACTGCCTGCGGGCTGCACCGCGAAAGACCTGGTTCTGCACATCATCGGCCGCATCGGTACGGCCGGAGGTACCGGCCACGCCATTGAGTTCGGCGGCAGCGCGATTCGTGGCTTGTCGGTCGAAGGTCGCATGACCGTGTGCAACATGGCGATCGAAGCCGGTGCCCGTTCGGGCATGGTCGCCGTCGACGACAAGACCATCGAGTACTTCCGTGGCCGCCCCTACGCGCCCACCGGCGCCGCCTGGGATCAGGCCGTTGAATACTGGAAGACACTGCATTCCGACGAAGGCGCTTCTTTCGATACCGTGGTCGAGATCGACGCCTCCGAAGTCCAGCCGCAGGTCAGCTGGGGCACGTCGCCCGAAATGGTGCTGCCGGTCAGTGCGTGCGTACCGAACCCCGCCAACGAAACCGATGAAGTGCGCCGCAACGGCATGCAGCGCGCCCTGCAGTACATGGGTCTGGAACCCGACACTCCGATCACCGACATTCCGGTCGACAAGGTGTTCATCGGCTCCTGTACCAACTCTCGTATCGAAGATCTGCGTTCGGCTGCCGACGTCGTGCGCGGGCGCCGCGTGGCGGCTAACGTAAAGCAGGCGATGGTGGTGCCGGGTTCCGGTCTGGTCAAGAAGCAGGCCGAAGAAGAGGGCCTCGACAAGATCTTCCTGGATGCGGGCTTTGAATGGCGTGAGCCGGGCTGTTCGATGTGCCTCGCCATGAACGCAGACCGCCTCGAGCCGGGTGAGCGCTGCGCATCGACCTCGAACCGCAATTTCGAGGGTCGGCAAGGGCAGGGCGGGCGTACTCACTTGGTGAGCCCCGCCATGGCGGCTGCGGCTGCCATCGCCGGCCATTTCGTCGATGTTCGCCCGTTCAACTAAGAGGCCACCATGCAAGCATTTACCAAACATCAGGGGCTGGTCGCACCGCTGGATCGCGCCAACGTCGATACCGACCTCATTATTCCCAAGCAGTTCCTGAAGTCGATCAAGCGCACCGGCTTCGGCCCCAATCTGTTCGACGAGCTGCGCTACCTTGATCACGGCGAGCCGGGCATGGACAACTCCAAACGCCCGCTGAACCCCGATTTCGTGCTGAACCAGCCGCGCTATCAGGGTGCCTCCGTTCTGCTGGCGCGCGAGAACTTCGGTTGCGGCTCTAGCCGTGAACACGCGCCCTGGGCACTGATTCAATATGGCTTTCGCGCCATCATTGCGCCGTCGTACGCCGATATCTTCTTCAACAACAGCTTCAAGAACGGTCTGCTGCCCATCGTGCTCGACGAGGCCGATGTGTCGGCGCTGTTCGCCGAGGTTGAGGCGACACCCGGTTATCAGCTTGAAATCGACCTCGAGGCTCAGAAGGTCATCAAACCCGATGGCACCGCGCATTCCTTCCAGATCGATGCCTTCCGCAAGCACTGTTTGCTGAACGGGCTCGATGACATCGGTCTCACGCTCGAAAAGGCCGACAAGATCCGCGAATTCGAAACCCAGCGGCTGGCGCGTTTCCCCTGGCTCGCCGCCCAGCCGCAAGGCTGAACGGGCTTCGCTGCGCGCCGCTGGGCGCCGCAGTGGAGCGACACAACATCCGGAGCAGTGCCGCAGCGTGCGGCCCTGCTTTCGGCACAAAGGGGCTGCGCAAACATCAGCCCCTTTGTGCATCTCATACATTGGAAACTTTCATGACGAAGAAGATTGCCATTCTGCCCGGCGACGGTATTGGTCCCGAAATCACGGAACCGGCGGCGCGTGTGCTCGGCGCCCTGGGCCTCGATCTCGAAAAGGAGACCGCGCCGGTGGGCGGCGCTGCGTACGATCTGCACGGCCACCCTTTGCCCCCGGCGACCCTCGAGCGGGCCAAAAACGCCGATGCGATTCTGTTCGGAGCGGTGGGCGACTGGAAATACGACAAGCTGGCGCGGGAACTGCGCCCGGAACAGGCGATTCTGGGCCTGCGCAAGGCGCTGGGCCTGTTCGCCAACCTGCGCCCCGCGATTCTTTACCCGCGGTTGGCCAATGCCTCGAGCCTCAAGCCCGAGATCGTGGCCGGTCTCGATATCCTTATCGTTCGCGAACTGACCGGCGACATCTATTTCGGCCAGCCGCGCGGCGTGCGCGAAGTGGAAGACGGTCCTTTCAAGGGCGAGCGTCAGGGCTTCGACACCATGCATTACGCCGAATCGGAAATCCGCCGCATCGCTCACGTCGCCTTCCAGGCGGCCGCAAAGCGTCAGGGACGCCTGTGCAGCGTCGACAAGGCCAATGTGCTCGAAACGTCGCAGTTCTGGCGCGATATCGTGATCGACGTGGCGCGTGAATACCCGAATGTCGAGCTCAGCCACATGTATGTCGACAACGCGGCCATGCAGTTGGTGCGTGCGCCCAAGGCCTTCGACGTTGTCGTCACGGGCAACCTGTTCGGCGACATTCTGTCCGACGAGGCGGCCATGCTCACGGGCTCGATCGGCATGTTGCCCTCGGCGTCGCTGAATGCCTCGAACCAGGGCCTGTACGAGCCCAGCCACGGCTCTGCACCCGACATTGCCGGCCAGAACGTTGCCAATCCGCTCGCCACCATTCTTTCCGCAGCAATGCTGCTGCGCTATTCCCTGAATCTTCCCCAGCAGGCACAGCGCGTCGAAGCCGCCGTGCAGAAAGTGCTGGAACAGGGGCTGCGAACTGCCGATATTCACGAAGAAGGCACTGAACGCGTGGGTACGCGTGAAATGGGTGACGCCGTTCTCAAGGCATTGGCATAAAATGAACAGATCATTCCGGAATTTTCATTATCTTTATCAGGCGGCAGCATCATGACTCAATCCGTGGGTCTCGTCGGCTGGCGTGGCATGGTGGGCTCCGTCCTCATGCAACGCATGCTCGACGAGAACGACTTTTCGCTCTTTCACCCTGTTTTCTTCTCCACCAGCAATGCGGGCGGCGCTGCGCCGAAGTGGGCACACGGCGCCGGGCCGCTGCAAGACGCCTACGATATCGAGGTGCTCAAGAAGCTGCCCATCATTCTGACCGCTCAGGGTGGCGATTACACGTCCGAGGTCTATCCCAAGCTGCGTGCAGCGGGCTGGAACGGCCTGTGGATCGATGCTGCCAGCACGCTGCGCATGGCCGACAACTCGGTCATTGTGCTTGACCCGGTCAATCGCAACGTGATCGACGACGCCCTGAAGCGCGGCGTCAAGGATTTCATCGGCGGCAACTGCACCGTCAGCTGCATGCTCATGGGTCTTGCCGGCCTGTTCCGCAACGACCTCGTCGAGTGGATGACCAGCATGACCTACCAGGCGGCCTCGGGTGGCGGCGCCCAGCACATGCGCGAACTGCTCACGCAGTTCGGCCTGTTGAATGCGTCGGTCAAGCACCTGCTCGACGACCCGGCATCGGCCATTCTCGAGATCGACCGTGGTGTTCTTGCAACACAACAAGACACTGCGCTGCCCACCGATCATTTTGGCGTACCGCTGGGCGGCAACCTCATTCCCTGGATCGACAAAGACCTGGGTAACGGTGTGTCGCGCGAAGAATGGAAGGCCGAGGTCGAGACCAACAAGATTCTCGGTCGTGGCGAAGCCTTTGGTACGAGTTCCGTGCCTATCGACGGTCTGTGCGTTCGCATCGGCGCCATGCGCTGCCACAGCCAGGCGCTCACCATCAAGCTGCGTCGCGATGTGCCCATCGACGAAATCACCGACATCATCGCGCAAGGCTCGCAGTGGGCAAAAGTCGTGCCCAATGAGCGCGACATCACCATGCGTGAATTGACGCCGGTTGCGGTCACCGGTACCCTCGACATTCCCGTGGGGCGTCTGCGCAAGATGTCCATGGGGCCCGAGTACCTGAGTGCGTTCACGGTTGGCGACCAGCTCTTGTGGGGCGCCGCGGAACCCTTGCGTCGTATGTTGCGTATAGCCCTAGGTGAGCTCTGAAACCATGTTGACGTCGCATCGCAGTTTCTTTCCGGCCGGATCGGCCGTCAAAGCGCCTGTCCTGACTGGAACTCTGCTTGCGACGTCGCTGTTTCTTTCAGCGGCTCATGCGGCCGGCTTCGGGCACTCGCGGATCCTTTCCGCGCCCGGGCAGGCCCTTCATGTCGAAATTCCCGTTACCGACCTCACTCAGGCCGATATCGAAAGCCTGCGTGCCGTGCCTGCGCCTGCGCAGGCCTGGCAGCAGGCCGGCATGACCCCGCCGGTACCCCTCGAGAGCATGCGTCTCGTACTGCTCGATGGCTACCGGCCCGGCGTCAAGGTCATTCAGCTGCGCTCCGCCCAGCCCGCCACTCAGCCCATTGTCGACGTTCTCCTCGACGTGCGCAGTGCCTCGGGCCAGCAACGCTATCAGGTCAGCCTACTGGCACACGCTGACACCCAGGCGGTCCAGCGGGCCGGCGCAGAAGCCGGGCGTCAGCCCCGTGTCATCGACGGCCGAGCGCCGTCGGGCACGTCGGCGACACACAGCACTGCAGGCACGCAGATTCGCGTGCGCGCCGGCGACACCATGTTCTCCATTGCGCAACGCAACGCGGTGCAGGGTGTTTCCGTTTATCAGATGATGATCGCGTTGCATCGGGCCAATCCGCATGCGTTCATCAGTGAAAATGTCAATCTTGTCAGGGCAGGCGAGTCACTCACCATGCCCGACCTCGACGCACTCACGGCCATTTCCGACCGAGAAGCGCGCCGTATCTTTCAGCAGCATGCTCAGGCGTTTGCAAAGTATCGTCAGCGCAGTGGCGGGGCCGACGTCGCCGCCGTCTCCACTGGCGAAGCCGTTGCTGCGCAGGGCACGATTTCCGAATCCACGCCTGCGCCGGCCGCGCAGACAGCCGTGCCGGCCAGCGGCGACCGCCTGAAGTTGTCCGGTGGCGCCGAAGCCGGGCAGGGTGTCGCCGGTTCGGCACCGGGCAATCAAACTGCTTCCGCTTCAACAGCCGGTGGCGTTTCCGGCCCGTCGGGCACGGGTGCTCAGGGCATCGGTGCTCAATCGGGCAGTGATGCGCAGTCCGAAGGTGGAATTCAGACGGGCACCGCCGGGCAGGGTGCCGGTGGCGCGCAGGCCGCTGTCAGCGGCCCAGCCAGTGCCAACGGCCAAGCCGGTGGCAACGGCCAGGTTGCCAGTGCCAACGGCCAGGTCGTCGGTGCCGCCAATGGTCCATCCGCACCCACGAACCTGCTGGCCAATTCCGGCGCGATCGCATCCGACGCCGTGCCGCACGATCATGCTTCCGGGCAAACGGGCGCAACGGGAACGGGCGCAACGGGAACGGGCAGCGCCCATCCCGACGATGAAGCCGCGACGCGCAAGAATATCGAGGAATCGCGAGGGCGCATTGTCGAGCTCGAAGACAACGTGCGCCATCTCAACGAAGCTTTGCAGAAGCAGGGTCATGTGGCGGCCGAGGCCGCACTTGAAGGCGCACGTAGCGTGACCGAGGCCATCAAGGAAGCGATCGGCCTGACCGACGATCCCACCACGCAGGCGCATGCCGGTGCAAGCGGCGGCGATGCCGCGGCCGATACAGGCTCGACTGGTGCAGCCGCCAGCGGCGGCGCCCCGGGGGCACCTGCTGCTTCGGGCGATGCTTCGGGCACCGCCCCTGGCCAGCCAGGCGCGTCGTCGCAATCAGCCCCGGGAGCTGCTTCGGCACCGTCGGGCAACGCCGCAGGCGCTTCGACCGCGCAGGCAACCGCGCCTGCGACCGTTTCCGCAGGCTCGTCGGTCCAGCCGCCATCCTCATCTTCCGCCGCGCCTGCAGCCGCCGCCCCCGCCGTCTCAAAAGGGTCCTGGTTCCAGGAGAACCTGCTGCTTACCATGGGTGGTGGTCTGCTGTTGCTCATCCTGGTCGTGGTGTGGATCCTGCGACGCGTCGGCGCCTCTGAACGCGCGGCCTTCGAGAGTGACAGCCCCATCACCGACTCGATGGTGCGCGAGAAGCTGCGCGAGATTGATCTAGAACTCGACTCGTCTCGCCCGAGCGGCAGCGGTCGCCCAGGAGTCTGATGGCTCGAATAGCGCTGGGCATTGCCTACGACGGGGCGCCCTGGAAGGGCTGGCAGACGCAGCCGGGCGGCTGCACGGTGCAAGACACACTCGAAACGGCGCTAGCCTCGTTTCTGGCGCAACCGGTGGCCACCATTTGCGCCGGCCGTACCGATACGGGCGTGCATGCGATCGAACAGGTGGTGCATGTCGATTCGCCCGTCGAACGTCGTCTCGAATCCTGGGTGCGAGGCGTCAATGCGCAGATGCCGCCGTCAGTCAGAGTACAGTGGGCGCAGCCCGTCAACGACGATTTTCATGCCCGTTTTTCGGCAACCGGGCGCACTTACGTGTACGTCCTCCGTTCCCATCGGGTTGCCAGCCCGGTGCTGCACGGCAAGGTGGGATGGGTACATCGGCCCCTGAGTCTGGAGCCCATGAGGGCTGCAGCCGCTTACCTGCTTGGCGAGCACGACTTCAGCGCGTTTCGCTCATCGGAATGCCAGGCGGCCAGCCCGGTTCGCCATTTGCGCCGCCTCGACATCGTTGCATCGGGCGACTTCTTCCTGTTTTTCTTCGAGGCCAACGCCTTTCTGCACCACATGGTGCGCAATCTGATGGGCGCGCTGGTCGAAGTAGGCAAGGGCGGTGTCGCACCGGATCACATGGCCTTTTTGCTGTCTCAACGTGACCGCCGCCTGGCGCCGCCCACCTTTCAGGCGGCCGGGCTCTACCTTGCGCGGGCCGACTACCCCGAACGATTCGGATTGCCCTCGCAGCCGGTCGAGGCATTGCTTGCCACGCATCTGGGCTTGCGGGTCTGAGGGTTGACCCCCTGGTTCGCTTTACCTGACGTTACGCTAAAATCCGTAAGTTTTTCCACGCCGCACAAGGGCAGGTAATGAAATTCTTATTGGCGGTATCGCGTGTTATCGACGCGCTCAACCGGCATGTCGGGCAAACGGTTACGTGGCTGACGCTCATCGTCGTCTTCGTGAGCGCAGGCAATGCCGTGGTGCGTAAAGTCTTCCACACCAGTTCCAACGCATGGCTGGAATTGCAATGGTATCTCTTCGGCGCCATTTTTCTGCTCGCCGCAGGGTATACGTTTCTGCGCAACGAACACGTGCGGGTCGACGTGCTGGCCTCGCGGTTTGCTCCGCGTACCCAGGTCTACATCGAGATCTTCGGCATCGTGTTTTTTCTTTTCCCGGCTGCGGCGCTGATTTTCTGGCTGTCTCTACCATATTTCTACGAGTCATTCCGCCTGCAGGAGCTCTCGTCGAATACGGGCGGCCTCATCCGTTGGCCGGTCAAGCTGCTGATCCCGGTGGGGTTCGGCCTGCTGATCCTGAGTGGCGTCTCGCGCCTCATCAAGTGCATTGCCTTTCTTGCGGGCCAGGGTGCCAACCCCATGCTGCAGGATAAGACGACCAGTGCCGAAGAAGAGCTGGCCGAAGAAATACGCAAGTTCAATGAAGCCCGCCTGAACGGCGGCGTGCAGGGGCGGTGATCATGGAGTTGTTTGTAGTCGATAACCTCGCCCCCATCATGTTCATCAACCTGGTGGTGTTCTTGCTGCTGGGCTTTCCGGTTGCGTTCACACTGGCGGCGGTCGGCATCCTTTACGGCCTCATTGCCATTGAGTTCGGGCTCATGCAGCCTGCGCTTTTCCAGGCCCTGCCGAACCGGATCTTCGGCATCGTCGCCAACGACACGCTATTGGCGGTGCCATTCTTCACCCTGAAGGGGCTCATTCTCGAACGTTCGGGCATGGCCGAAGATTTGCTCGAGACGGTCGGCCAACTCTTCGGACCGATCCGTGGCGGCCTGGCCATTGCGGTTGTATTGGTGGGTGCCATGCTCGCCGCCACAACCGGCGTTGTCTCGGCCTCGGTCATCTCCATGGGCCTGATTTCGTTGCCGATCATGCTGCGGTATGGCTACGATCGGCGACTTGCTTCCGGGGTGATCGCCGCCTCCGGTACGTTGTCGCAGATCATTCCTCCTTCGCTCGTGCTCATCATTCTTGCCGACCAGTTGGGTCGCTCGATTGGTGACATGTACCGGGGTGCCATGGTGCCGGGCCTGCTTCTGGCACTGTCGTACATTGCGTATATCGGCATCATGTGCGTATTGCGTCCGAGCAGCGCACCCGCGCTACCGAAGGAAGCGCGCATGTACGATCGACCAGACGGCAGTCGCGGGCTGCGGTCGCTGGGCATTCTCACCATCATTTCGTCATCGGTAGCGTATTTCGGCTCGGAGTTTTACTTCCGCAGCCACGATTCCATACCGGTCGACGAGCGGGTGGTTATCGTGCTGCTGGTGTGGGGCATGACTTCGTGGGTCATCGCCCTCGTAAACCGGGCGTTCCGACTTGGCATGCTTTCCGAGATTGCCGAGCGGGTGACCTTCGTCATGATCCCGCCGCTGTTCCTCATCTTCCTCGTGCTGGGCACTATTTTCATCGGTGTCGCCACACCGACAGAGGGTGGGGCGATGGGGGCGGTCGGTGCCTTGGCCATGGC
>JAEZGR010000003.1 GCA_023437255.1 Pseudomonadota bacterium
TGGCATTTTTCGCCGAACATCATGTGCCGGACGCCACGCATATCTGTTGGGCATACCGGATCGGTCAGGAGTATCGCTTCAATGATGATGGCGAACCCGGTGGCACGGCCGGGCGCCCCATTCTGCAGGCCATAGACGGCCAGCAATGTGACCGGGTGGCCGTTTTGGTGATTCGCTGGTTCGGCGGCATCAAGCTCGGTTCAGGCGGGCTGGTGCGAGCCTATGGCGGCGTGGCGGCGCAATGCCTGCGGCTCGCCGACAAACTGGAGATTGTTGAAGAGGCGCTGCTGGACTGCAGTTGCCCGTATTCCGATGTGGCCCTGCTGCAGTCGCGCTTCGCCAGTTTTGACGTGCGTGTGGTGGAGGAGCGGTTTGACGCCCGGGGCGCTGTCTGGGTGCTGGCGGTACCCAAGTCGCGTGCCGCCGAGGTGGCGGCCGCGGTGGTCGACCTTACTCGGGGGCAGGCTGATTGCTCTGTGCGGCCGCCATCTCAGCATGGATCTTCCCCATGTCCAGCCCCTTGAGCTGCTTGACGAGTTCGGCCAGTTGCGGCTGGCTCAGCGCGCCTGCCTGACGGAACAGCAGCACTTTTTCACGGAACACCATCAGTGTCGGGATCGAGCGGATGCCAAGCGCCTCGGCGATCTCGGGCTGCTCTTCCGTGTTGAGCTTGGCGAAGGTGACGTCGGGGTGTTCGGCTGCTTCGGCTTCAAAGACCGGTGAGAAGGTCTTGCAGGGGCCGCACCACGGTGCCCAGAAGTCGACGATCAGCGGCTTGTCGCTGTCGATGGCTTCCTGGAACGTATCTTTGTTCAGGTCGATGGTGGTCATATACGGCTCCTTATAAAAACGGGCAGCTCGCGCTGCCCTGATCAAGGTGCCAGTGTATACGCTTTTCCCAACGACGCCCATGACAGGAAACAGCCGGGTGCAACCTCAGGTGACGATGTGGAGCAGGCGCATGTGCACCCATTCCTCGAACTGGTCAGCAGGCAAGGGCCTGCTGATCAGATAACCCTGAATCACGTCGCAGCCATGCTCTCTGAGCACGGCTTCCTGTTCGGCCGATTCCACACCTTCGGCCAGGGCCAGCATGCCCAGATTGTGCGCCAGCTTCACGATGGTCTGGACGATGGTGGCATCGGTGCGATCGGTGGTGATGCTGGAAACGAAGGAGCGGTCGATCTTGATGATGTCCAGCGGAAAACGCTTGAGCTGGGCAAGGCTCGAGTAGCCGGTGCCGAAATCGTCGAGCGACAGCATGATGCCCAGGGATTTGAGCGTCTGCAGAATGACGTTGGCTTGGTTCACATTGCTCATCACCATGGTTTCGGTGAGTTCGAGCTCGAGCTGCTCGGGAGCCAGTTCATGTTCATCCAGCAACTGGCGGATGAGTCCGGGAAGCTGTTGATCCTTGAACTGCCGTGCCGAGAGATTGACCGCCACGCGAAACTGCGGCAATCCGAACTTCTTCCATGCACGCGTCTGTTCGCAGGCGCTGCGCAGTATCCATTCCCCCAGGGGCACGATGAGTCCGGTTTCTTCGGCAAGCGGGATGAATTCGCCCGGTGAGACCAGCCCGCGCTGCGGGTGTCGCCAACGTACCAACGCCTCCGCACCGGTCACCATGCCATCGGACAGCCGTATCTGTGGCTGGTAGTGCAGTTCGAACTCCCCGTTGGCGAGCGCTGCGTGCAGGTCGCCCTCGAGCTGCACGCGCCGTGTCGCCTGTGCTTCGAGTGCCTCACTGTAGAACTGGTAGTTATCCCGCCCACTGGCCTTGGCGTGATACATGGCCATGTCGGCACGCTTGATCAGCAGCTCGGAATCGTTGCCGTCGAGCGGATGGACCGCAATACCCATGCTGCATGTGGGAAAGAAGCGGTGCGATTGGAGTTTGAGCGGGCGGGATACCGCCGCCATGATGCGGTTCACCGTCGCCAGCGCATTGCGCGGCGGCGCGTGGTCGAAGAGGATGAAGACGAATTCGTCGCCGCCGCGGCGTGCCACGATGTCATGCGCGTGCAGTGCATCCTGCAGCCGGCGGGCAATCTGCTGAAGCACCAGGTCGCCCTGCGTGTGCCCCAGCGTGTCGTTCACCAGTTTGAATTTGTCTAGATCCAGAACCACGACCCAGAACGGGACCGATTCGGCATTGCTCTTTTCAATGGTCTGTTCCAGTTGCCGCCGCAGCAGGTGGCGGTTGGGCAAATGGGTGAGTGGGTCATGCCAGGCCTGGAATTCGAGCGTTTCCTGGTAGCGCAGGGTTTCGGTGATATCGTATTTGGACGCGACAAAATGAGTGACTGTGCCGGTATCGTCGCGCACGGGTGCGATGTGAACGCGGGTCCAGTACAACTGGCCGTCCTTGCGGTAGTTGCGCAGGGTGGTTTGCCCTTCGCGGCGTTCTCTCAGCAGTTCCTGAAGGTGCTGGAGACCTTCTTGCTGCGTGTCGGAGCCATGCATGATGCGCAGGCTCTGGCCGATCACTTCTTCCGCCCGGAAACCCGTCATGCGCTCGAATGCCGAGTTCACATACTCAACGGGGTAGCCGCGTTTCGTGGCACTGCAGATGACGATGGGGTTTGCGCTGGCCTCGATTGCACGGTGACGCAGATGCAGGGCGGCTTGCATCTCCTGACGCCGGCGGCGGTCGTTGCTTGCCAGCTGCTGACTCAACCTGCGTGATCGTTGAAGGTTGTGCAGCGCATAGGCGGACAGGGTTGACAGCAGCACGCCCACCGCGGCAACTGCCCAATGCAGCCAGCGGTGCGAGGCAAGCTCGCTGGGCGGCAGCGCCATTTCGAGTGACCAGCGCGTTCCCGCAACAGTGAGATGCTGAACGCCATGGCGGTCGGTATCGTGCAAGGGAGACTGGCGGAAATCGTACAGCAGTGCGGGCGCGGCATCGATCGCCGGGGCATCCACATAGCCCTCGAAACGCAGCCGGATATTGGCCTCGGGCATCAGGTTCTGCTCGAGCACCGTCGCCATGAGCCTGTCGGGCCGCAAGCCAAGAAACGCGGCCCCCACAAAGGTACGCTGGCGGGCCTCGAGGGTGAGAGGCGTGATGCCGCCGCGGTACAGCGGCAGATAAACCATGACGCCGTGGTCGCCGTCTCGCTTGGGCGCCGGGCGCACGGGGGGCGTTGCCGCCACGTTGCCCGTGTCGCGGGCGCGTCGCACCGCTTCCTGGCGGACCGCGTCACTGGCAGCGGGCGAGGCCTGCGTTTTCGCCAGCGCTTCTGGATACACGTAGCGCACCGAATAGATCGGTTGCAAGCCCGAGGTGGCAAGCACATTGCCCACCAGCTCGATGCCAGGCAGACGTTGTTGCAGCTCCAGCACGCGGGCAATACGCTCCTGCACCGCCTGCGGCGACGCAGGGTTGACGGCGAACTCAGCCTGGTAAGTGCGCAGCACGTCGATGTGGCGCTGCACGTGCAAGACCAGATCATTGCGCAGCCGGGTGATCTGCGTGTCGACTTCCGCCTGCCGTTCGCGTTCGATGAAGCCGGCCGACTGGCGGGTCGCCAGCACTGTCACCAGCAGGCCGACAATCAAGAATACGAGAGGTAGCCAGGGTAGAGCAT
>JAEZGR010000051.1 GCA_023437255.1 Pseudomonadota bacterium
GTGTATGTGAGAAAAACACGGCTGTCTGTGGGGAAATCCCGGGATTTCCCCCATATCCCCAGGGTCGTCTTTGCGCCTGTCCGGCGTGCCTGCGACCCTTACCGGGCCTGCTGCAGCTGCTGCAGAATATCGCGCGCCCAACGCATGGCCGGAAGCTTGAAACGCACTTCGAGCGCCTGCGCCCGATCCAGAAAATCACCCACCGAGACATCCAGCAAGGGGCCCTTCACGCCGATTGCCACCCGGTTGCCCGCATCGATCTCCGGCAAGACCACCAGCCCGTCGGGAAACGCGCTGCGCAGGGCCTCGATGTTGGGTTCGAAACTGGCATGTTCGCCGAACAGATTCACGGTCATGGCACTCAGGGGAGCCATGACGCGTGCGCAATCTCCATAGAACTCGGGCGACCCACGCACCGGCCCCTGTGCCAGCGCATCGTACAGGTCGACCATCAGTGCTGAATGGCGTGCCGTGTTGGCCGGATCACGCACCCAGTCGGCCGCGTCGCAATGCTCGATCACCGAGCGCGGTGAATCCGGCAGACGAATATGACTGCGGCACACCGCTGTGACCATCGGATTCCATTCCACCGTGGTGATCGATGCCGGCGTGTTGCGCAGGCTGAAACGAAGCAGCGACCCGGCCCCCAACCCGAGGATGCCCAATTGCGTGTCGGCATCGGGCTCCACGAACAGCAACCAGGCCATCATCTGCTGCGTGTAGGCCAGCACCAGGTCGTTCGGCCGGCGCAGGCGCATCGCCCCCTGTACCCATTCCGTTCCGAAATGCAGGTAGCGGATGCCGGCCAGCTCTGACACTGTCGGTTCATCCGCTTCCCAAGGTGCGTAATCGCCTGACACCGGATCCATGCTGTACTGCAGCTCAGACACGCTCGAACACGGCGGCAATGCCCTGACCGCCGCCGATGCACATCGTCACCAGTGCGTAACGGCCCTGGATACGCTCGAGCTCGTACAGCGCCTTGGTGGTGATGATGGCGCCAGTCGCCCCGATCGGGTGACCGAGGCTGATGCCGCTGCCATTGGGGTTGACCTTGGCCGGGTCCAGTCCGAGTTCGCGCGTCACGGCGCAGGCCTGCGCGGCGAAGGCTTCGTTGGCCTCGATCACGTCGATCTGATCAAGGGTGATGCCGGCGCGCTGCAGCACCAGACGCGTGGCCGGAACAGGACCGATCCCCATGTACAGCGGATCGACGCCGGCATGCGCATAGGCCACCAGACGGGCCATGGGTTTGATGCCTCGCTCAGTTGCAGCAGTGCCGCTCATGAGCAGAACCGCAGCCGCACCGTCGTTCAGGGCAGACGCATTGCCTGCTGTGACCGTTCCATTTTCCTTCACGAACACCGGGCGCAATCCGGAAAAGTTCTCGATCGTCGCCCCCATGCGCACGTGTTCATCGGTATCGAAGACCACTTCACCCTTGCGGGTCTTTTGAACCACCGGCACGATCTGCGACTTGAAATAACCGTTCTTGATGGCGTTCTCGGCACGCTGATGCGACGCCAGCGCCAGTTGATCCTGATCCTCACGCGTGATCTCGTAACGCTTGGCAACGTTCTCGGCGGTCACCCCCATGTGGATACGATCAAACGGATCGGAAAGCGCACCGGTCATCATGTCGACCAGGGCCGCGTCGCCCATACGGGCACCCCAGCGTTGCGTGGGAACAATATATGGCGAGCGGCTCATGCTTTCGGCGCCGCCGGCCACCGCGACGTGCGTGTCACCCAGGCGGATCGACTGTGCTGCGCTCACGATGGCCTGCAGCCCCGAGCCACACAGCCGGTTGACGTTCATCGCGACCGATTCCGCCGGAATGCCCGCATTGATGGCAGCCATGCGCGACAGATACATATCGCGCGGCTCCGTGTTGATGACATGGCCGAACACGACATGACCGACATCGGCCGCCGCCACGCCACTGCGCGCCAGCACTTCGCGCACGACGGTCGCCCCAAGCTCCGTGGGGGGCACATCCTTGAGTGCGCCGCCAAAATCGCCTACTGCGGTGCGGCAAGCGGCTACGACTACAACCTCTTCCATTCTGATATCTCCTTTGGTTTCGGCGCCGCGGGCGCGACGTAATTTTTCGATCATACCGCAGTGCACCATTCTTGCGCCCGCGGCGCGGTATGATTCAACATATGAAACTTGCCACTTGGAACGTAAACTCACTCAAAGTGCGGCTGCCGCAGGTCATCGACTGGCTGCAGCAGAATCCGGTCGACGCCCTGTGCCTGCAGGAGCTGAAACTCGCCGATGAGCACTTCCCCCTGCAAGCCTTCAACGACATCGGCTATCACGCCGTGTGGGCGGGCCAGAAGACCTACAACGGCGTGGCGATCATCTCGCGCGAGCCCGGCACCGACACCCATCGCAATCTGCCCGGCCTGGAAGACCCCCAGCAACGCGTCATCGCCACCACGCTCCCTTCTGCAGCCGGTGGTGTGCGCGTGATCAGCGCCTACTGCCCCAACGGCCAGGCGGTGGGTAGCGACAAATATGAGTACAAGCTGCGCTGGTTCGTGGCACTGCGAGAATGGCTGGAATCAGAACTCGCCGCTCACCCGCGTCTGGCCATTCTGGGCGACTACAACGTGGCACCTGCCGACGAAGACGTGCACGACCCCGCCAAGTGGGAAGGCGACGTGCTCGTGTCGGAACCTGAACGCCAGGCATTTCAGGCGCTCCTGGACCTGGGGCTGACCGACGCGTTTCGCATGTTCCCGCAAGCCGAGAAATCCTTTTCCTGGTGGGACTATCGCCGCTTCGCCTTCCGACGCAATGCAGGTCTGCGCATTGATCACATCCTGCTTTCGGAAGCCCTGCGTGCACGTTGCACGGCCTGCGAAATCGACAAAACCCCGCGCGCGTGGGAGCAGCCGTCGGACCACACACCGGTGGTCGCCACCCTCACCTTCGACTGAACAGGCCTCTCATGATTGAAAGCCACGCCATCAGCCATTTTGACCAGGGTGTTGTTCTGGACGTCATGGCCGAAGACATCCCGTTGCGCGCCTATGTCGCCATACGCCCGCCCGACCCCGAAACCGTGATCGGCTTTGTACCCGCCGAACAATTCGAAGGCGGCAGCAATCTGCATGTGGCCGCGGTGACCGAAACCGGCGACGCCGCGCAGACGGTGGAAGACGTGCTTTTCAATGCCGACCCCGACGACGCCGTAGCCTTTCTGTGTGCCGACGAGAGCTGCTGGCTCGCCACACTCGAGGCGCTCGGCTACGCTTCGGACTCACTCCGTTAGAATAGACGTTTTGCCCACACAACAACATGTCGCAACACTCAGGCAACGTCTTCATGGTAGTGGCGCCCAGCGGCGCCGGTAAATCCAGCCTCGTCAACGCTCTTCTCAAAGAAGAGCCCGACATGATGCTGTCGATTTCCTGCACCACCCGGCCACCGCGCCCCGGCGAAGAGCACGACAAGCACTACCGCTTCGTCAGCATCGAAGAATTCCACGCCCTGCGCGATGCCGGCGCCATGCTCGAGTGGGCCGAGGTGCACGGCAATTTCTATGGCACGCCCCGCGACCGTATCGACGAAGCCTTGAGCGCTGGGCGCGACGTCCTGCTCGAGATCGACTGGCAAGGTGCACGGCAGGTACGAGAGCGCTTGCCCTCCGCCATCGGCATCTTCATTCTGCCCCCTTCCATCGAAGCGCTCGAGGCGCGCCTGCGCAAGCGCGGGCAAGACGAACCGCACGTCATTGCGCGTCGATTGCTGGCCGCAGGCGGCGAAATGTCGCATGTTTCAGAATGCGAATATGTTATTATTAATCAAGAATTTAGCGTCGCATTGCACGAGCTTGCAAGCATTGTCCGGGCAGCTCGCCTGAACTATCGCGCACAGTCTCTGCGGCACGCAGAATTGTTTTCACAGCTGGGCATCAGCAAAACCAGCAACTGACCCGCTGTCTCTCATAAAGGAACAAGAATGGCCCGAATCACCGTCGAAGACTGCCTCGAAAAGATTCCCAACCGCTTTGCCCTCACGCTGGCGGCCACTTACCGCGCGCGCGAACTGGCTCAGGGCCACGAAGCCCGTCTCGACAGCAAGAACAAGCCCACCGTAACGGCACTGCGCGAAATCGCCGCCGGCCTCACCGGCCTCGAGATGCTGCGCAAGGTACCCACCTAAGCCTCACCGGAGCGGCAGCATGGCGTTCACCACCCTGCGCGGCGCTTCCTCCGGGTTGCTGGCCGTACTGAAAAAGGGTCCGCGGCTGCGGCGGCGGCGCAATGTGGCGCCCCCGCCCCCGGCCGAAACGCCTGCTGCCAACACCATTGCCTCGCTGGCCCCGCTCACCGAAGTCATCCGGCAATACATCGAGCCCAAAGACATCGAGCGGGTCAAAGAGGCCTATCGGTTCGCCGACCAGGCGCATCTGGGGCAGTTCCGCGCCAGTGGCGAACCCTATATTTCGCACCCCATCGCGGTCACCGAGATCTGCGCCGGCTGGAAGCTCGACGCCGAATCGCTCATGGCCGCCCTGCTTCACGACGTCATCGAAGACCAGGGGGTCGCCAAGCAGGAACTGGCCGAGCGCTTCGGTGCCGACGTCGCCGAAATCGTAGACGGGCTCTCGAAACTGCACCGCCTCGAATTTGCCTCGAAGGCGGAACAGCAGGCCGAGAGCTTTCGCAAGATGCTGCTGGCCATGGCGCGCGATGTTCGCGTCATTCTGATCAAGCTTGCCGATCGCCTGCACAACATGCGCACGCTGGGTGCCGTCGCGCCCGAGAAGCGCCGCCGCATCGCACGCGAAACACTCGATATCTATACACCCATTGCACACCGCCTGGGCCTGAACGCCCTGTTCCGCGAACTGCAAGATCTGTGCTTCCAGGCCATCCACCCCAACCGCTACCGGGTCCTGCACAAGGCCATGCTTGCGGCTCGGGGCAACCGGCGCGAAGTGCTCAGCAAGATCAACGACGCGGTTGCTGCGGCCCTGCCGGCGGCCGGCATCGAGGCCGAGATCACCGGGCGCGAAAAGTCGCTCTACAGCATCTACAAAAAGATGTGCGAGCAGAAGAAGTCGTTCTCCGACGTGCTCGACATCTATGGCTTTCGCATCATCGTGCATACCCTGCCCGAGTGCTATCTGGCATTGGGCACCCTGCACCAACTGTACCGGCCGGTGCCCGGCAAGTTCAAAGACTACATTGCCATTCCCAAGATCAATGGCTACCAGTCGCTGCACACCACTCTCATCGGGCCTTACGGCACGCCGGTAGAGTTCCAGTTCCGCACGCGCGACATGGACCACGTAGCCGAAGAAGGCGTGGCCTCACACTGGCTGTACAAAGACTCCAGCGTGTCGCTCAACGACATGCAGAAGCGCACGCACCAATGGCTGCAGTCCTTGCTCGACATTCAGAGCCAGACCGGCGACTCCGGCGAGTTTCTCGAGCACGTCAAGGTCGATCTCTTCCCCGACGCCGTGTACGTGTTCACCCCGCGCGGCAAGATCATTTCCTTGCCACGCGGCGCCACGCCGGTGGATTTCGCCTACGCCATTCATACCGACATCGGCAACCAGGCCGTGGCGGCAAAGATCAACGGCGAATTCGGCCCGCTGCGCACCGAGCTCAAGAGCGGCGACACTGTCGATATCATCACCTCCAGTGCCTCGCGCCCCAGCGCGCAGTGGCTCAACTATGTGCGTACCGGTCGTGCACGGTCAGAAATCCGTCACTACCTGCGCACGGTCAAGTACGAAGAATCCGTGGCATTCGGTCGCCGTCTTCTACAGCAGGCCTTCGACCAGCTCAACCTGCCGTACCCGGCCGACGATGACACCGAATGGGAAAAACTCGCCAAGGGGTCCGGCGCACAATCGCGCGACGAAATCCTGGCCGATATCGGCCTGGGCAAGCGCCTGGCCGCAGTCGTGGCGCGGCGATTCGCACCCGAAAACGCCCTGCTGGCCACCACGGCTGCGGTGTTCGACGAAATCTCCAGCACGGCGGCCGCCCCCATTCTGATCCACGGCAACGAAGGCCAGGCCGTACAACTGGCACCTTGCTGCGGCCCGCTGCCCGGCGACGAAATCATCGGCGGCATCCGCCTGGGCCATGGCCTGGTCGTGCACATGGCCGAATGCTCGGTCGCCCAGCGCCAGCGCGCACGCGAACCCGAGCGCTGGCTGCCGGTGGCCTGGGACACGAAAACCGCCCGTCACCTCACCACCCGGCTCGACGTCACCGTCATCAACGAGCGCGGTGTGTTGGGCCGCTTGGCTGCCGAGGTCACCGATGCCGACTCCAATATCCTGCACCTCACCATGCAGGACGACCCCGGCTCCACCACCGTGCTTCACCTGACCCTGCAGGTCGACAGCCGCAAACACCTGGCGCAGGTCATCCGTTCAATCCGCCACGTGCCGCAGGTCAAGAAGATCGTGCGGGTCAAGGGGTGAGAAACAGCGCGGGATCCACCCGATTCCCGTTCAGGCTCACGTTCCAGTGCAAATGAGGGCCGGTGGCCCGGCCCGTCGCCCCCACTTTGCCCAGCACATCCCCGCGCTTCACCGCCTGCCCTTTCTCGACCTGAATTGAGTCCAGATGGCAGTACATGGTGATGAACCCCTGGCCGTGGTCGACAAACACGGTGCGGCCATTGAAGAAATAGTCGCCCACGATAGTCACCACGCCCTCTGCCGGCACGCGTACCGGTGTGCCCCGCGGAACCGCGAAGTCCAGGCCTGAATGGGGGTTGCGTTCCTGGCCGTTGAAAAAACGGCGCAGTCCGAAGGGACTTGAAGTGCGTCCCTTGACGGGTGCCTCGAGCAACACATTGCTCGGGCCGACTGGCCGGAAATTCGCATAAGCAGCCATCTGCTCCGCATGCTCTCGCTCGTAACGCTTGAGCTGCTTAGGGTCCGGGGTCACGTGCTTCTGATTGCGCAGCTTGATGTGCTGGCTGGCGTATTCTTTGTGCCGGACCTCGAACGCGATGTCGCGCGATCCCGCAGCATCATGCACCTGAACCATGTGGCGACCCGGCTTCGCCCTGAGATCAATGCCCACCACGGCAATCCACTCACCATCGCTATCGTTCACGACCATGACCGGCGAACCCTGATACGCCACGCGTGGTGCCGTGACTGCCGTACCCAGGCTCACCACCGCCACACCCCCCGGTACCGCCTGATGCAGTGTTCGCGCGATATAGCCCCGCTGCGCTGCGCCCGCCGCCGTCATGAACGCGAATACGGCCAATACCAGAAACAAACCTGCGCCGTGCCGCCAGAGTCTCAGTGCCATGCTGTCCTACCTATGATTCAAATCAGCAGTTTACAGACTTCCCGAACGCCTCATCCGCCTTATGGATTTCCCTGAAGCGTACGTGCAAGTCGTTGATTGCTACGCCTCGACCTCTACAATCAGTGGCCAGCGCTGTTGCGGTTCCTGAATAATTTGCATACATAAAAGGATCTGAGCCATGAAACGAGCTTTGTTGATTTCCGCCCTTGCCGCTGTAGCGGTCTCCGCGCCGGTTCACGCCGACCCCGCCAAATGGGACCTGCCCACGGCATATCCGGCTTCGAACCTTCACTCAGAAAACCTGCAGCAGTTCGTGAAGGATGTAAAGGAGCTGTCGGGCGGTGACTTCGACATTACCCTGCACCTCAACGCTTCGCTGTTCAAGGCACCCGAGATCAAGCGCGCGGTTCAGTCGAACCAGGCTCAGGCGGGCGAGATCCTGCTCACCAACTTCGCCAACGAAGATCCCATTTACGCGCTCGATGGTCTGCCCTTCCTGGCAACCGGCTACGACGCCGCCTGGAAGCTCTACCAGGCCCAGAAACCGGTGCTCAATAAAAAGCTCGAAGATCAGGGCATGATGCTGCTGTTCACCGTGGCCTGGCCGCCGCAGGGCATTTACGCCAACAACGAGATCAACAAGGTCGAAGACCTCAAGGGCCTGAAGTGGCGTGCCTATTCGCCCGTCACGGCGCGCATCGCCGAGCTGGTCGGCGCACAGCCTGTCACCATCCAGCAGGCCGAACTGGCCCAGGCCATGGCCACCGGTGTCGTCAATGCCTTCATGACCTCGGGTTCGACCGGTTGGGACACCAAAGTGTACGAGTACATGAAGCGCTTCTACGACACCCAGGCCTGGCTGCCCAAGAACGCCATTCTGGTCAACAAGAAGGCCTTTGATGCGCTGGACCAAAAGTGCAAGGACGCCCTGCTCAAGGCAGCCGAGGCCGCCGAGAAGCGCGGCTGGGAACTCTCGCAGGAAAAAACCCAGTGGTACCTCGACAACCTGGGCAAAAACGGCATGGAAATCGTGAAGCCGACTCAAGAACTCATGGACGGCCTGAACAAGGTTGGCGAAACCATGCTTGCAGAGTGGCTCGAAAAGGCCGGCGCCGACGGCAAGCAAGTCATCGACGCATACCGGGCAAACTAAACGATGCGTCGCTTTCTTGACGCTCTGTACACGGCGGCAGGCATGCTTGCCGCCGTGTTCATGGTCGGTGTTCTCGTCTGTATCGGTTTATCAATTGCCACGCGCCAGCTGGCCATACACGTGGCGGGGCTCGACGCCTATGCGGGCTACTGCATGGCGGCCGCCGGCTTCCTGGCGCTGGCCCACACGTTCAAGAAAGGTGAGCACATTCGTGTCACCTTGCTTTTGGCTTCACTGCCGGCCAGGGGCCGCGTGCGGCTCGACATCTTTGCGCTGGCTGTCGGTACGGTCATTGCGGCCAATCTGGCCTGGTTCAGCTGCAAGCTGGTCCTTGATTCGCACACCTACAACGACATTTCCACCAGTGAAGACGCGACGGCGCTCTGGATCCCGCAACTTTCCATGGCGGTGGGCATCGTGATTTTCTTCATTGCCATGCTCGACGAGACCGTGCGACGTATCCGCGGTATCCCCGACGAATCTGCAAAGGAATCACCCCTGCATGAGTGAAGTTCTCGTTATCACCATGCTGGTGATCTCCATCATCGGCTTTCTGGCGTGTGGCGTATGGGTGGGCCTTACGCTGGCCGGCGCCGCATGGCTGGGCATGGAAATCTTCACGGCGCGCTCCGCAGGCGACGCCATGGCCATCACGATATGGGGAGCCGCTTCGAGCTGGACGCTCACCGCGCTGCCCCTCTTCCTCTGGATGGGCGAGATCCTGTTCCGCACGCGGCTCTCGCAAGACCTTTTCAGCGGCCTGGCGCCGTGGCTGAACCGGATCCCGGGTCGACTGCTGCACACCAACGTGATCGGGTGCGCGATCTTTGCCGCGGTGTCGGGTTCCTCGGCCGCCACGGTCGCCACCATCGGCAAGATGACCATCCCCGAACTCGGTCGGCGCGGGTATCCGCAAGACAAGGTGCTGGGAACGCTCGCAGGTGCGGGCACACTCGGCCTGATGATTCCACCATCGATCATCATGATTGTCTACGGAGTCGCAGCCGACGTCTCGATTTCCCGTCTGTTCATTGCCGGCGTTTTCCCAGGCCTGCTCCTGGCCGCTCTCTTCATGGGCTACATCGCCATTTGGGCGATGCTGCACCCCAACGAGGTGCCGGCGTCCGACGAAGACATGCCCTTCATTGAAAAGGTCAAAGCAGCCCGAAACCTGATTCCGGTAGTGTTGCTCATCGGTGCCGTGCTCGGCGCGATCTACACTGGCTTTGCAACCGCAACCGAGGCTGCAGCCATCGGCGTGACGGGTTCCCTATTGCTCTCTCTGCTGCAGGGCTCGCTCAACTGGCGCACCTTCACCGAATCGCTGATGGGGGCAACCCGGCTCTACTGCATGATCGCGCTCATTCTGGCGGGCGCACAGTTCCTGACGCTTTCGATGGGCTATATCGGCCTGCCACGGGCGCTTGCGGAGTGGATTGGCTCACTGGGGCTGTCGCAGTTCGGGCTGATCATTGCCCTGATGATTTTTTTCATTATTCTGGGCTGTCTGCTCGACGGCATCTCGATCGTGGTGCTCACCATGGGCGTGCTGCTGCCCACGGTCCAGGCGGCCGGCATCGATCTGATCTGGTTCGGCATCTTTTTGGTGCTGGTGATTGAAATGGCCCAGATCACGCCGCCAGTGGGTTTCAATCTCTTCGTGCTGTCGGGCATGACGGGCAAAGAGCTGCCCTATCTCGCGCGCGTGACCCTGCCCATGTTCATCCTCATGGTGGCGGCCACCTTCCTGCTGTATTTCATACCTGAGCTGGCCACCTGGCTACCCTCGCAAATGCGCACGCGCGCCTTCTGATCGTCAGGCGGGAACCGGCCCTTCCCGCCGATCCAACGCCTCGACCAACCTGCCGCCCGCCAGTCTGAGTTCGCGTTCGCAGCGCGCAGCGAGGGTGGGGTCGTGCGTCACCAGCACCAGGGCTCCGCCCGTTTCCTCATGCAGTCCGAACATCAGATCGGTGACAATGCGCCCGTTGTGCTCGTCGAGGCTGCCTGTGGGCTCGTCGGCAAACAGCACGGCGGGCTTCTGAACAAATGCCCGGGCAAGCGACACGCGCTGCTGCTCGCCGCCCGACAGCGTGCGCGGGTAATGATTCAGGCGATCAGCAAGCCCCACCCGTTCGAGCATGGCCTGCGCAGCTGCCCGGGCCGGCTCGCCGCGCAGTTCAAGCGGCAGCATCACGTTCTCGAGGGCCGTGAGATTCGGCAACAGATGGAAAGCCTGAAAGACGAAACCCACATAGCGGGCCCTGAGACGCGCGCGCTCCTCTTCATCGAGTGTGAACAGATCGTGACCCAACAGCCGCACACTGCCCGAGGCGGGCACATCCAGGCCCGCCATCAGGCCCAGCAGTGTGCTCTTGCCGGAGCCGGAACTGCCGGTAATGGCCACCGCCTCACCAGTGCCGACCGTGAAGCTCACCATGCTTAAAATATCCAGAACGCCCGAGCTGTCGCTTACGCGTTGGCAGAGGTGAGTTACTTCAATTCCAGGAGTCGATTGCATGCGTCAGGGAAGATGGATTGCGTTTTTGCTGGGTTTGGCCTTGATCGGTGCCCTGCGCATTGCCCACGCAGAGGCCGGTGCGCAGAACGAGGCGGAGCGTGCTCGGGGCCCAGCCAATGCCGAGCAGCGCATTCTGGTGGTTGGCGACAGCCTGACGGCGGAATATGGCCTGCCCCGCGGCAGCGGCTGGCTCACGCATATTCAAAAGAAGCTGCAGGGCCGCGATCAAGCATACCAGATACGCAACGCGAGCATCAGCGGCGACACGACCATAGGCGGGCTGCAGCGCCTGCCGGCCCTGCTGAACGATTTCCATCCGGATTTCGTGGTCTTGCAGCTGGGTGCGAACGACGGTTTGCGCGGCTTGCCGGTGAGTGAAATGCGGGCGAATCTGCGCAAGATGATTGATTTGAGCCAGGCGGCGGGCGCCAAGGTCTTGCTGATAGGCCAGCACGTGCCGCCCAACTACGGCCCGCGCTACGCCCGCGAGTTTCACGCGGTGTATGGTGCGGTGGCTGAAGAGACCGGTGTTGCGCTGGTACCTTTCATGCTCGAAGGAATCGCTGCCGACACGGCCATGTTCCAGGCCGACGGCCTGCACCCCACCGCAGAGGCGCAGGCTCACATTGCAGAGACGATCTGGCCCCAACTCGAAGCGCTGTTAGGCCACTGATCGCTTATTCCTGCACCTCGCCGGCCAACACCGCGTCACCCTCGGCGGTGCGACGCACACCCGCCTGCACCCGCATCTCCTGCATGACGGCACGCTCTTCTGCACGGCCCCATGAACGAGACAGTTCCTGGTTCAGGCCGGCCACGAGCGGCGAATCGGTCTGGCCGGCTTCGGCGCCTTCGACACGGGCCACGACATAGCCTTGCGGGCCGTCGACGCCTACATAGGTGGGGAGTTTGCTGGTATCGGCACCGAAAATTGCGTCGATGACAGAATCGGGCATGCCCTGGCTGTCGATACGGCTGATGGTGAGCGGCGTGCCGAAGCCTTCGGGCAGGTCGGCCTGTTCGCCGGCTTCGCGCAGCTCTGCAATCTGCTTTTGCGCGGCATCTGCGGCTGCCTGGCGGGCACGTTCTGCCACCAGCAGAGATTCGACACGGCCTCTCACCTGCTCGAGAGGCGGCACATGGGCCGGCTCGAATTCCGCGATACGCACCACGACCAGCGTGTCGGGTGAAACTTCAATAACACCCGAGTTCACCTTTTCTTGCAGCAGTGAAGGCGAGAAAAGCGTGCTGCGAACGCGAACATCTTCGAAGACCGCGGCGTCGGCGCTGGCGGCGGCGGCTTGTTCACCGGCGTCTTCGACGCCGAGCAGACCGTCGCGGGTTACGCCGGTGACCGTACGAGGCGTGAGACCAAGGCCCTGCGCAGCGGGCTCGAGGCTGGCCGGGTTGTCGTAGACCAGATCGGTGAGCCGCGTGGCCAGATCGGCAAAGCGTTCGGAAGCCAACTGACGACGCACCTCGGCCTCGACCTTGTCGCGTGCCTGTTCAAACGTTTCGCCTTTCTCGGGCTCCACCTGATTGGCCATGAAAACATGAAAGCCGCCCGGGCCTTCAACCACCCCCGATACACCGCCTTGGGGCAAGGCAAACACAGCATCTTCGAGCACCTGCGGCCAGCTGCCACGAGTGATCCAGCCCAGCTGGCCACCGTCGCGTGCCGTGCCCGCATCCTGCGATTCGGCACGCGCCACCTCGGCGAAACTGGCGGGGTCGGCCTTGACGCGCTCGGCAATGGCCTCGGCGCTGGCGCGGGCAGCCTCACGGTCTTTGGTGCTGCTGATCTGGATGTGACTGACGTTCACGCGCGGGGCCGTGACATAGCGCGACTTGTTCTGCTCGTAATACGCCTTCAGGTCGGCTTCGGGGATCTCGCCCACCGCCTGCATGGCCACATCTTCATCGAGCAGGAGGTAGTCGACCGCGACCTGGTCGGGCACCATGAGCCGCTCTTTGTTCTTGTCGTACCACGCCTGAATATCGGCATCACTGATCGTGATGTCTTTCTCGAATTGTGATGCGGGCAGAGTCAGCAGGCGCACCGTGCGTGACTCGGTCAGCGCGGCGGAGATCTCGGCCACCACGGGCTTGGGTAGCGCCGCGCTGCGGACGATGGGGCCCAGCACACGCTCGACCGCGAGCTCGCCGCGCTGTCCTTGCTCGAAGGCGCGGGTGCTCAGGCCTGCGGAAGCCAGCAGCTCGTTGTAACGCTCCGGCGAAAAACGACCGTCTTCCTGGAATTCGGGCATTTCGGAAATCGCATTGCGCAAGACCGAATCGGAAACGCTGAAGCGCATATCGGTGGCGGCGTCGACCAGAACGCGCCGATCGACAAGCGACTCCAGAAGCATTTCGCGCGCGGCGCGATTATTCAGGACCTCTGGATCGAAACGGCCCATGGAATTGCGCTGCATCTGCTCGAGCTGATTGCGACGGGCAAGTTCGAACTCCTGCAGTGTGACTGCAGAATCCCCCACCGTGACGAGATCCTTGTCGCCGGACACGTAGTTCGTGTAACCACTGACACCGATCAGGACGAACGAGGGAAGAATGAGCACGAGCAGCACGAGCTGCATGAGGCGCTGGTGCGTGCGAATGAAGTCGAACATTAATCACCTGGTCCAAATTTAACTTTGCGGAGTTTAACACCTGCTTATTGGCGACCGCAGTAGTGGCTGCGGCGATAGAATGGCGACACTGCCGATGCTCACCCTGGAGCCCGACTCATGCCGACCCCGATCTCCTCATGGCCCTACCCCCGATGGATCGCTCATCGCGGTGCCGGCCGGCCCGCCCCCCAGAACACGCTGGCCGCCTTCCGCAAGGGCGTGGCTTGCGGATTCAGAATGA
>JAEZGR010000072.1 GCA_023437255.1 Pseudomonadota bacterium
CGCAGCACCAGCCATTCGCAGAGCGTGATGAAGGCCGGGAAGCTGGCGAAGCCCAAGGTGGCAATCGCTACGCCGCCCACCTTCACGGCAATGAAGAAGGTGATCCAGTGGATGGCGAGCATGACCCCGGCTACCGTAAGCACGCCGGCGCTGCGCCGGTCGATGCCCGCGCGCGCCGACGAACCCTGCCAGCGCATGCATGCGTAGAGCGCCAACACCGCAAACGCCGCCCGCCCGGCGGTGATGACCATGGCGTTGGCCTGGATGAGTTCCCCGAAAATGCCGGTCAGGCCGAAGAGCACGGCGGCAATGTGGATGGAAACGAGAGCGTGCTGACGAGTCATGAATGCTGCAATGGAAATCGGGCGGGGGAGCAGGGATTAAACTAGGCGGTTAGCCTAGACCAATACTTTAAACGCGCACAGGAGACGGAATTGACGAACCAGGCGAAAGCAATACGCATCGACGCTCACGGCGGCCCCGAAGTACTGAAACTGCAGACTGTCGAGGTCCCGGCCCCTGCGCAGGGCGAAGTGACTATACGCCAGAAGGCAGCGGGCTTGAACTTCATCGACATCTATTTTCGTACGGGCCTGTATCCGCACCCCCTGCCGCACGGCCTGGGTTTCGAAGCAGCCGGCGACGTCGTGGCGGTCGGTGAGGGCGTGACACACCTGAAGGTCGGTGACCGCGTGGCCTATGGCCAGAGCCCGCTGGGCGCCTATGCCGACCTGCGCAATGTGCCGGCCAGCCGCGTGGTGAAACTGCCGGATTCGGTCAGCTACGAAGACGCGGCGGCGGTCATGCTGAAGGGGCTCACCACCCAGTATCTGTTCCGCCAGTGCTACCGCCTGCAGGAGGGCGAAACCATTCTGTTTCACGCGGCGGCGGGCGGCGTGGGCCTGATTGCCTGCCAGTGGGCGCGGGCGCTGGGCGTGAAGCTGATCGGCACGGCCTCGAGCCCCGAGAAGTGTGCGCTCGCCAAGGAACACGGCGCCTGGGAAGTGATCGACTACAGCCGCGAGAACGTGGCCGAGCGCGTGAAGGAACTCACCGGCGGCGCCAAGCTGCCCGTGGTCTTCGACGGCGTGGGCAAGGACACCTGGATGACCTCGCTCGACTGCCTGCGCCCGCGAGGCCTGATGGTCAGCTTCGGCAATGCCTCGGGGCCGGTCGAAGGCGTGGACCTCGCGCTGCTCAACAACAAGGGATCGCTGTATGTCACCCGGCCGAAGCTGGGCGACTACGTGCCCACCCAGGAAACGATGCAGGCTGCGGCCGATGACATGTTCAGCCTGATGGCCGACGGACGTCTCAAGGTGGCGATCGGCCAGCGTTTCCCGCTGACCGAAGCGGCGCAGGCGCAGGAAGCGCTGGCGGCCCGCAAGACGACGGGCGCGACGATCTTCACGATCGATTTAGTGGATCAGAGCGCTCCCTGCGCGGAAGGCGGTCATTGACCATGAAGATGGCGAGATCGACCTGACGGGAGCCAGCCCAAACGAATTTGGCCGGCGTCATGCCGGCCATATCGCGTTACGACGCTAATCGCTGATCAGTTCTGCTGCGCTTCCTGGTGATAGCGCTGCACGCGCTCGACTTCTTCGCGCGAACCCAGCACCACGCCCACGCGCTGGTGCAGCGCGGTGGGTTCGACCTCCAGGATGCGGCGTTCGCCGTCCACCGCTACGCCACCCGCCTGTTCCACGATGAAGCTCATGGGGTTGGCCTCGTACATGAGGCGCAACTTGCCGGCCTTGCCGCTTGGGCGCTCGTCGCGCGGGTACATGAAGATGCCGCCGCGGCTCAGGATGCGGTGCACGTCGGCCACCATCGAGGCGATCCAGCGCATGTTGTAGTTCTTGCCGAGGGGGCCTTCCTTGCCGGCCAGGCATTCGTGAATGTAGCGGCGCACGGGCATTTCCCAGTGACGCATGTTCGACATGTTGATGGCGAACTCGGCGGTCTGTTCGGGAATGCGGATGTCTTCGTGCGTAAGGCGCCAGGCCCCGGTTTCGCGGTCGAGGGTGAAGCCCACGACGCCGTTGCCCACTGTGAGCACCAGCATGGTCTGCGGGCCGTACACGGCGTAGCCCGCGGCCACCTGGCTGGTGCCCGGCTGCAGGAAGTCGCGCTCTTCGACCTCACGACCCGAGGCGTCGCTGGGTGCGCGCAGCACCGAGAAGATCGTGCCGATCGACACGTTCACGTCGATGTTGGAGGAGCCGTCGAGGGGATCGAACAGCAGCAGATATTCGCCCTTGGGGTAACGGTTCGGGATCAGGTGGATGGTTTCCATTTCTTCGGAAGCCATGGCCGCCAGGTGGCCGCCCCATTCATTGGCGTCGAGCAGAATCTCATTGGAGAGCACGTCGAGCTTTTTCTGTACCTCGCCCTGCACGTTTTCAGTGTCGAGGCTGCCCAGCACGCCGCCCAGCGCGCCCTTGCCGACGGCATGGCCGATGGCCTTGCAGGCGCGCGCCACGGTTTCGATGAGCAGGCGCAGCTCGGCCGACATGGCCTGTTCCTGGCGCTGCTGCTCGACCAGGTACTGGGTCAGGGATTTATTCTTCATTGATCAGTGCTCCTGATGGATGCTCAAGGCTTTGTTGACGATCTCGGCGACGTTGCGCGAGAGCGTGGGGTGTTTGACGATGCGCTCCAGCGCGTGGCGGGCGGGCTCACGCAGGGCGGGGGTGTAGCGCGCCCAGTTGTCGAAGGCGCGTGCGAGTCTGGCGGCAATCTCCGGGTTGAGCGCATCGAGCGCCAGCACTTGGTCGGCCCAGAATTCGTAGCCAGCGGGGCCGTGAGCATTGCCCGGATTGTTCATGCAGAACTGGAAGACCACCGAGCGCGCGCGGTTGGGGTTGCGCAGCGAGAAGGCCGGGTGCAGCATCAGCGCCTGGATCTCGGCCACACCGGTAAAG